>JAYVXG010000627.1:0-3501 GCA_043785475.1 Armatimonadota bacterium | reverse complement strand
CAAGGTGTTCAATGCCACCGCCCAAGCGCAGATGGTCGCTAAGCCCTCTATCATTTCGGGAACGTACTACACCGGGCTTGGTTGGAACCGGAGTTTGGCAGGAACGTTCAGGACGGGAAGCTTAGAGTGCAGTAGCGCATGCGTCATCTGGCTCAATAGCGGCTATGGCTATTCGTACGTTCAGAACACTTGCACGGCGAACGACAAGGCTGAGTTTGGGGCTGGGAAGTTTCTTGACGACTTCACCGTCTGGATGAATCAGAACGTGCGGTAGTTTTTTGAAGACACTGTAGAACCCGCCCTCCCACCCTGTCTTTTGTTTCGGTTTTTGTTTATTCTGCCTGTTTCAAGACCCCAAGCAAAACCCCGAGTAGGGCTACTCGGGGTTTGTAGGTTCAATTTGAGCCTAGGCTCAAATCCGACTTAGTACAGTATTCGCAATTTCTGTTTGTTGTGGATAAGTTGGGAAGGAGGCTTGTTCTTTTCTTAATTGTCTTTATATTGTTGCAGTTCGCTTTTCGAAGAGCTTAGAGCGGGTTTGCTGTGTGGATATTGCCTGAATGCAACTGAGCAGTGGATAAGTTTCCGGTGGGTGAGGGATTGCAAAGCCTGGGCTATGGCTTCACTCTTGCGACCCGTTTTCTGCATAAGGACCCGGTAGGGCAAGGTCACCATTTGGCCATCCCGGTTCCAACCTAGAGTCTGCCGGATCAGGACCAGGAGTACCCGGAGTTCCGTATCCTTCAAGGTTGGCAGGAGTCTGTCGACCAGGACGTTGGGCATTTTCGTCCATGATCCGTTTTGTGTGGGAAAAAGCAGTCTTATTCTTGGCATAGTAGAATTCTTTAGGGGCTGAGTAGTCATTCCGGATGGCATCAACGATGAATGCTTCGGGGCGTTTGGCTTTGCGAAACGGCATGTACATCAATTGGCGTTCTACGCGCTCACGAGGGTAGCCAAGGAGCTCGACCACCCCAGCATGGCTCACGCCGAGTTTATGTAGCTCTACGGCGATTTTGACAAGCGGATCGTCTGGCGATAGGTGTTCGCTATCTTGCTTCATGGCGCAGTTTGTTAATGAATCCAATGATCCGTTCCGAAGCTTCACGAAGGCCCGTGAAATAGGCGTAGTCAATCTCACCTCTGCCTCGCACTCCAATCTCGTACTTGGTTAGGAGGTCGGCAAGATCATTCCCATCCAAGACTTCGAAGCGGCTCTTGGTGTACTTGGTAAGTTGGGTAACGGCCGAATCGCAAACATGGAAGGGTGTAACCAGCAGTCCCAAATCGGCGTTGGCTCGGTCGATCTCACCCATGAGTTCGCTACAATGCCGGATGCGAACGGTGTCGCGCACGATCTTGACGATAATTGTTTCCTGGACGGAGCCGATCGTTCGGCGGCAGACCAGGTCATAACCGCCAAACCTGGACTTCTGTTTGGCCAAACGTCGGTTCATGATTTCGATGTCTCCGAAGCCTTCGCGAGAAAGCGTCATTTGGAGGATCATCTCGAGTTCGTGCAGCGAGCACGTTTGCAGCATGTTGGTTAGTTCTGGGTTGGTCATTAGTTTGAGTTAGCTGATTGGTAGCCGCGTGGGTATTTGGAAGTGACCCAGGTTCCGGGAGAGATTCCGACGAAGGAACCCTTGACCTGTCCGAATTCATCGATCGCACTCTCAGGAAGGCAACCATTACAACCAACCAGATCACAGACAAACTTCGTGAGGAAGTTTCCGGTTTCCGCGATTAGCTCGCGAGGATCGATGCGTCGCCCGAGTTGCTTTTCAAGGGCAACGGTTAGCCGGACAACCATCGCAAAGGATGGATTCATTTTCCCGTTGATCAGCCGGGAGACTGAGGATGCCGAAACTCGGGCGTCCTTTGCGAGTCTGGTGACGCCATTGAAGGCATATCGATCTAGATGAGCCATCACGTCGGCAAGCCGGTTGATGGTCGGTCCGAAGACCTGCTTAGGGGTTTGTACCATGAACCCATTAAAAAAGAGTCTGGATTAAACCACCTTTAACGTTGCATCCGTGCAACGCTTGCATGAAACGGGCACCTTTTTGAGCCGCTCTTGAACCTGGTTATCGTGGTGCCATGTGGCTACCAACTCCCTCACCCAAACACGTCCAAGAATTCAAGGCTTTAGCTCTTGCAGAATTTGGGCTAGAGTTAACTTCCGACCAGGCACTTGATGCCGCTACCCGCTTACTACATATCCACTTCATCCTTACCTATGCGTATCGCCCTCTACGCTCGAAAATCGACTGAGCAAGAAGACCGACAAGTTCAAAGTCTGGACGACCAGATTCGGGAGCTAACAAAACTAGCCAGGCGAGAGAGCCTAACTATTGTTGAAACATACCACGAGTCCAAGTCGGCAAAAGCGCCGAATAACCGGCCGGAATTTGACAGGCTCATGTCTGAAATTGATGAAGGGCGGATTGATGGAATTCTGACTTGGTCCATCAATCGTCTTTCCAGAAATCCCGTAGACGGCGGACGAGTCGCCTATATGCTCCAAACGGGAAAGCTTTCCCTCATCCGAACCAGTGACCGTTCATACAAGCCAGAAGACAACGCCCTTCTCATGTCCATTGAGAATGGAATGGCAACTGCCTTCCTTCAAGACCTAAGCAAGAATGTGAGTCGAGGTCTCAGGGGCAAAGTAGACCGAGGCTGGCCGACAAGCAAAGCCCCAATTGGTTACAAAAATAATGCGGAAACAAGAGAAATTGACTTTGATCCTAAGCGGTTCAAAGTGGTTCGCGAAGCTTGGAACATGCTGCTCACAGGCAACTATTCTGTGTGCGCAATTCACCGTGAAATGGAGGTTCGGGGTTTAACCGTCCCAAGTCGGCGAGGCGAAGTAAAGGTCATTTCCAGGACTGGGGTTTTTCAGATGTTCAAGAATCCATTCTATAGCGGAATGATTAGGCTGAATGGTCAGCTATTCCCAGGCAAACATACTCCGATGATCTCGCCTGAGGAGTTCCGAAAAGCACAAGCAATCATTGAGCGCAAAACCCAGATCAAGAAACCAATCGAACATTCATTTGCCTTTACAGGGGTCTTTACCTGTCTCCAGTGCGGTTGCTCGGCGATCGGTGAAAAGCACGTCAAAACATATCCAAGAACAGGGAGAACCGCCGAATACCTTTACTACCACTGCAGCGGCTCCAAAGGCTGTCCAAAAGTTTCCGCTAGGCAAGCCGACTTAGCAGGGGCTTTTCACGGATATGCCCAAAATATCCAAATTCGCCGCTCATTTGGCGAGTGGCTGAAACTTGCGTTAGCTGAGGCAATGGAACGAGACTGTGCAAAAAACATGAAGGAAACTACTGACACCGAAGCGCTGGTAGAAAGAGAGCAAGAGCGGTTGCAAAAGTTGATCTTTATGCGAACTGACGGAGAGTTGTCGGTAGAAGAATTCTCAACGATCCGCTCTTCAATTTTGGACCGTATCCGTGAGGTTCAGAACATCGCTTCTCAGATGCG
>JAYVXG010000626.1:0-3505 GCA_043785475.1 Armatimonadota bacterium | reverse complement strand
CGGATCATTGTTGCCGTTGAAGCTGAATATCACCCTTTCGCGCAGAAGTTTGCCATAGTTCTCTTCCGTAACGCGCTTTGCGATCTCCTCCATGCCTTCTTTCGTTTCCATAGAGAAAATTCGAATATCTCGATCCATTGCGTAGGTGTGAATCTTGAACGTTTTCTCGGGGCCGATCCACCATTGTTCGGTATCAACTTCGAGATTGTCACCTGCCAATTCCTCGCTGTTATCGACATAGCTACTGCGAACGTGCAGGAAATACAGAATGAGAGTGCCTTGCACAAGGTCGATTTTACTCTCCATGTTCGATCGATTGAAGCGAACTTTCAGCTCGCAAAAACACAAATCGGATCACCCAGGGCTTCGCCGCTAGGCTAATTTGAAACACCCCTTCGGGGTTAAAGAGCGTGACTATTTCTTCCCGAAGAGCTTGCCCAAGAATCCACCAGGCTTAACGGGCTTTGCCGCTGGACCACCGCCATCGAAGCGATACTCGAAGTCACCGAGGCGCCAAAAGACGAGCTGGTGTTCATAGACAAACAGCGTCGGCTCGAGGCCATGTTCGGCGCATTTGGTCCGTACTTCATCCTCGTCAAAGACATTGTCGAAAGTAATCGATCCGCGCTTATCGGGATTACCGTTGGTGTACTTTGCCAACATAGGGGGCGTAATTGACAGCATCTTTTCGGCAGGCTCGCGAATATCGATAACCCGAAAAGTGAAATCGCTACAAACCGTGGTCATAAAGGAACGATTCGAGGTTATCCACCACTGAGCCGAGTCAATTCCGTGAACACCTTTTTGTGCGTCAGAACCGGGAGCAACCATTAGGTCGTAGTCGAGAATCGCGAAAAAGAGAGTGCCTTGCACCCGTCGATTTTACACTTATTGGTTAATGGCGAGCCAATGCGTGGGAAGGGATATTTGTGGCATTGGGCTCCTCCTTCGCTTTCTCGCTTCGCTCAAGCTACGGCGGACAAGTCCGACATCTGGGTTGAACGAAGTGACGCTGGGAGGAGCCAGTGAATTTTGCCCCGAAGGGGCAGTTCAAATTAGCCTAGGGCGCAGCCCTAGGATGGTGACAGGATTTTCCTGCGAGCTGAAAGTTTGCTTCAATTTATACGTACTTTCAGCACTGGTCACATAAATCCAGCCACCCCGGATTGCATCCGGGGCTAATTTGAAAAATCCCTTCGGGATTAAGAATCGACCATCGAGCCGAAGCACTTTTACGTGACCCGTCCAGTTGATCGTACGAATCGAATTGCCCAAGGGATGTTGCAAAGGTTATGCGTGTACGGCTGAGCGACAATAAAGTTGGGAATGATTTCGCCTGAACTGGTACTCACGGAGAAGCTCAAATGCGAAGTACCCAGCAACGACTAATCATCGCCTATCCGTGCCACACGCTCCGCTTTTAAAAATTCAAAGATTGCTCATCGGTCTGGCCCTCGGCTTTCCGCAGCACTTAATGTACTGCTTCGCGCTGCCACAAGGACATCGCTCCCAATTCAACACATCTCGAGTCATAATGCGCTGGCAAGCGTGATCCATCTTCTCTCGCTCGGCTTCCGGAACCGCCTCGTCCGAGCCATACTGCTTACGCAGTCGGTCGCGCCATTCGCCCGCCTTAAATACCGCCCGAGCAATGGGCGAATCCGACAAAGCCAAACGCTTATTCTTGACCGGCCCGCCACCCTTCCAAATCCCAGGGTCTTCGACAAACATGATCTGAGGATAGTCGTCTTCGCGGGGTGTAATGTCAACCAATTCGCCCGAAGCTGACTTCCAGATGACACACGCTTCGCCCTCGACAAGCACACCATCCTGGTACCAAATCGCCCACCCTTCAAGCGCTGCTCCGCCATCCTTTTTCACCTTGGCATCGACATTTGCCTTCCACTGGTCAACCTTTGCGCCATCGTCAGGCTTGATGTCGACGATGACGGACGAAGTATTCGGATTCAATCGGCGACAGAAGTCCTGGACGATCTCATCTTGAATTTTGCTCATGCGACTGTATGATGACATATCGGGGCAAGGGCACATCTGACGTCAAAGATTGAGCAAACGGTACACTAGAGCCAGAACATCATGCAAAAGAACGATCGAGAGAGCATTAAGAAGCGACTAGAGGCCATGAAAGGTCCCAAAAAGTACGTGGAAAAAGGCCCGGTTTCTGGTGGTAAAAAGCAAGCTGCCAAGCTCATGGATGGCGCCTGCTGTGGCGTCGGATTTAAGCAAAACTAGTTTTGCACGGATCTGCGGGATATTGATACGACAATCCTCGCCAACCCGTGCAACGTTATTTATGACCGCCGATTATCGAATCTTGCCATTCATTCCGTTTGGATAGAAAGCACCGCCGCTGTCATTCTTACCACGAACGATCATCCCGACTTCTCCTGGGCCTCGCTTCGTCGCCAAGCCATTCATATCCGTAGGGAAGACCGACCGGGTCGTCGGAATCTTGTCCATCGTGTCGAGCATTGGAGCATCAATGGATTTGTACAAAAGCTGAGCGCGGATCGCGCCAGCATGATATGCCTCGGCTGCCAATATCTGAGCCGCCGCTTCAAGGTAGTCCTTGTTGCTAATGAGTTTTGCCGCGCCAAGATAAGCACTGACACCGGTATCTTCAAATGCTCGAGAAAGGAGAATAAATTCAGTTTCATTCTTGAACCCAAGCCCTAACGCATTGAGATTAATCTCAGGCTTAGCGACCGCCTTGTCACCAAGGGCGGTCCTCAAGAATTTTACGTGGTTCCATTCATCGTGCATGATCGCAATGGCCATCGCGGTCAAAACTGGATCATCGAATGAGACTTCGCGTCCACCCGTCGTAGCTCCCATTTTGCCCACTCCGCCGGTCAGATCGCTAGGAATTCCTTTACCAGTGATAGCGTAGGTGTAAAATTCGGCTTCCAGGTACTCCAAATTAAGGGCAAAGTTGAGGATGTCGGCATCGCCAATAGAACCTTGCAAGATAGCCGCCTCGAGTTCTTTGGTGGGCATATACCGCGCCGCAGCAAGACCAGCCACACCAAGTCCAAATGTTGTCATGAGACCTCGTCTCGAAAATTCCTTCTGATTATTCATGTTCAAATTCCTTTGGGTAATTTCTATCCCTTCTTACAAAACGCCACAAAGGTTAGTGGTGAGCTGAACTAAACATGAACACTCGTTCAGATTCAAAATGAAATACGATGCGGCCAGGAATACCGCCCAAGTGGCCCATTCACCGAGCGGGCTCATGGCCACCTGCCGTACAATGGTGATCGAATGCCGCAATATAGTCCTCCTCGAAACTACAGCGGAATTGGCGCATTGCTCCTCATTGTTGGAACGTGCTCGGTGTGCGGTGGAGCAATCCAAGGATTTGGAGATCGAATGCCAAACCCTCCCCCGAATGTTCTGGCCCAATTTGAAGCCACGAATCGTCTTATGGGCTGGATGATAGGGGGAGGTGCCGTGGTTGCATTTTGTGGAATTATGCTCGTCG
>JAYVXG010000625.1:0-3515 GCA_043785475.1 Armatimonadota bacterium | reverse complement strand
TCTCTGGGCGGCGCATGATCGAATAGCGGTAGCACATCAGATACACGTAAACGTTCGGAAAAGCGATCCAAATCGGAAGCGCATCGCCGCCGACAAGGTCCGCGACCACCGTGCAATACAATGTCACATTTGGGTAGCTCGCCGAGGTAGTCGTCGGGGGAATCTGGTTAAAGCCAATGACATTAGTAGAAGTATTACCGCTTAAGGCTGTCGATATGTAATACTCAGTCGGACGGACTTGCTGTGCTTGAGAACGCCAGGCACCCCGATTCGCAAGTTGCTGGATCGACATCGGCACCAGCTTGTACCACGTTGCCTCGTTGGCCGACTCTTGGTAATACGCCTCCCAGATTTTGGAGACCGTGCTCGAGAGGGCGTACTCGCGGGTGCCCGCGGTGAGCGAGATCACAATGGTGCCGTTTCGTGCCTCCAGTTCATTAAGGATCTGGCGATGGCTCTCGTCGAAAAGCTGTCCGGCGAGGGTGGAGTCGCAATCGGCATAGTGCTGAGAAAATCGGGTGAGTACTTCGGTTTTTGTCATGATGATTTACGTGTGGTCTTTGGGGGCAAAGATGTCGATGGCTCTTCCTCGAGATGTCGAAACCAGGCGACGGCCCGGTGCCCAATACCCCGTCACCGAGCAGACTCCGCCATTTTGGCGGTCCGCCTCAGTCACCGGTGTGTCGAACACGAAGGTGCGGTTCACCGGAACATCGTCGAACGAGAAGAGTCCGCCGGTCATAAAACGAACGGCAAGGCTCCGGTTATCTTGAACCGTTCGCGCCAGCAGAGACGCGGTCGGGAAAAGGCCTTGATCTTGGGTTCCCGCCATTAGGTCATCTTCGTCCTGGTCACGGTTGCGCCAGAGTTTGTCAGGCCCGACACCGAACCCGTTGCCATGACGGTAGTGTTATCGCGACCAAGCACTGATTCGGAGTTGAGGGTAAGCGTGTGTTGGTTCGTGAGGAACGCCGAAAGCAGGACCGTCGCTTGCTCTAACCGAACGACCGGGGCGTCTTTCCAATGTCCGGCTGCTTCGGCGAGGACTGCAGGGCGAAGTTCCTCCCAGAACTCGACCGCGTTGGCGTTGGTCGCCGAAACCCTGATGAGGATGCTGTTTGCCGTCATTTCGGGGGCCGAAAGGTCGAGGGCGAAATACCCCGTAGTCCCGATTTCGGTTGCCGTAGTAGTAGTGGCAACAAATGCGTTGCCGTCCTTTGAGATCGAGCTCGCGATTGCGGTTAATCCGCCGGTGATCGGGTTGCGGGTTACGTTTCCTTCGATGCGTCCGGTGGTACGAAATTTCTGCCCGTACGTCGGGAACTGGGTTGAGTCAATTGCTGCCATGTTAGTCGTTTTGTTGAGAAAAAATTCCGATTTCGGGAAGGGTGCCCCACCAAAGAATTGATGGAGCACCCGGGGGTGGTTACGAGCCGTCGCCTTTCGAGAAGATGACGCCGCGCCAGTCGCGGATTGCTCGGCAGAAGATGGCGGTAACGCTGGTCTTCACCGAGTCGGTCGCAAAGTCGTCCCAGACTTTGGTCTCGGGCATTCGCCGAGTGATGAACCGAAGGCCGTGATCGTCTTCGTTTCGGCATCGCAGCATCCATGCCGTGCCGGGGCCGGTAAACCACGGGTTGACCACAACGCGGACTCGCGAAGAGTTCATCACGTTCGGATCGTTACCCTTTGCCGTGCCCTGAGCGCCACCAACGCCATAGTTTTGCGCGCCGACAATCCGCTCCGCAACGCTCATTAGCGCAGGAGGAACGAACAGGTCGAACGGACCGTCGAACATCATCGGGTCACCCTTATGCGATGCCTGAGACATCAACATTTGTCGAGCCGTCTCGAGAGACGTATAGCTCAACACCGGGTTGCTGGGAATGATATTCGTGGTGGTGCCGCCACTGTATGGGTGGACCGTCGAGGCCAAAGGAAGGCCGTCCGCGCCAAGGCTGGCATTGCTCGTATCGAGGGCTAAGTTGACGAACGCCGACGCTTCGACCTCCATCGCCTTTTGAACTGCGAGGTTCAGCTTCGATCCCGTTCGTTTGATGACGCCGTACAGGTCGGATTGCACCGACTCTCGCGAGTTTTGCGCAATCAAGGCCCGCTTCACCGGATAGAAATCCTTGAAGTACGGAGTTTCAAAATCCTCAACCGGAAGGGTGGAGCCTTGCGTGACCGCCGGAGCGATCGAGAAATCTGCCTCTTGCATCGCCCGCCAGTAACCCTGGACTGTCGAAACCTGGGGCGCCATCAGCTTCCATTTCAGCGATGGGTTTTTGTTGTAGACCGAAATGACTTCGTCGAGACCCGACTTCGCCAATAGTAAGTTAAAAGATTCAACTCGTGCCATGTTATGCTCCTACCTTTGCCGCGTTTGTTGGTCGTACCCACACAAATCCGTACTGCTCATTGCTGGCGGATTCGGGTGAGAATTCAGTGATGGTGACCGGTGCATTTGCCGACGGTGCCACCGCATAGACGAGGTTATAGGCCCATTGCGAGATTGATCCGCCAGTAACGATGCCAAGATCGTAGGTAACCACCGATCCGTTGGCTTGGATGGTTGCCTGAGTAGTCGAAGCTGCTGATGCATTGAAAATGCCCAACATAACCTCGGTGTCTTCGTTGAATAGGGCAACCGGGATCGTCGTTCGTCCCGAGCCGTCGGTTGCGACTCCGCTGGCATTGGTTGTGATACCTCCGAGGGCCACGCCAATCAGCTTGGGTGAGGCTCCGGTTAGGACTGCGGTAGTGATCGAGCCACTTTTAGTGGCTGCTTGAGTGACTTTGTTGGGGGCCGTAAGCGTGAGCCAGTCCCCTTTGTTGATAGTCACAGAGTTGGCGACGAGGAAGTCGAGTTGGTCAACTGTTCCCCCTCCTTTACGCCGAATCTGCGAATAGAATTTTTGTACGCCTGATTGAATACTCATTGTTTCTTCGATGTGTGCGTCGTTAGGAATGGTCCCGTTCCTTGATGGACGAAATTTCGGGCAAGCCCGAAAACTGTGATGCGGTGGAAAGCTGGTTGCCTCAGTAGTGAGGAAGATTGATCTGCTTCTAACTTCCCGAGCCGAGGTGCTGAGGCTAAAGAAAGCTGGTTGCCTCGGCAGTGAGGGAGCTTGATCTGCTTCCAACTTCCCGAGCCGAGGTGCTGAGGCTAAAGAAAGCTGGTTGCCTCAGTACTGAGGGAGATTGATCTGCTTTCAACTTCCCGAGCCGAGGTGCTGAGGCGAAAGAAGCCAAGACCTTTCTTAGCCTCAGCACCTCCGATAACTGGACCGAGCTTTATCCTGTGCCTCTGTACTGAGGCAACGAGTTTCGCGGTACTAAGGCTAAAGAAGAAAGCCGGTTGCCTCTGTACTGAGGCAACGAGTTTCGACGTGCTGAGGCTAAAGAGGCCAAGACTTTTCTTAGCCTCAGCACCTCCGATAACTGGACCCAGCTTTATCCTGTGCCTCTGTACTGAGGCAACGAGTTACGCCGTCCTGAGGCTAAAGTAGCCA
>JAYVXG010000624.1:0-3518 GCA_043785475.1 Armatimonadota bacterium | reverse complement strand
GGAGATTTCGCGAAGGAAGACGTGATCGGGGTCGAAGACGACTGCTACTGGGCTGGTGCTGGCGGCAAACTCAAATGTCTCGTCGGCTTTCGTCATGTGTAGCGGCAGAATCGTATGCGCTCCAGAATCACTGATCATATCAACGGAGGTCATCACGTCGTAGATCGGGGTTCCATCGCTGGTGTCTTGGGTTTGCCTCACCGACAGTTTCACTTTGCCCGTCTCGTAAGCCCACGAGTACTCAATGACCGGATGTCCAGGCTTGTCAAACCATTGTGCCCAAAAGGGCTCAACATTTATTCCCGAATACTCAGTAAATGCCCGCCGAAGCTGGGCACTCTCAACTGGCGTGTTGTGCCATTTGGTCAGATAATAGTTCAACCCACCATAGAACGCTTCGTCCCCGATCAATTTTCGCAGGGTATGCAGAACCGATCCACCCTTTGGATAAGTATGGGAATCGAACATCGCATCCCCATTCGGATACATCTTGGTCGAAATCGGTCGCTTATATTGCCGAGATTCGCCAAAGTAACTCCGCATATTTTGGTCGACTTCCCAATCGTAAGCATCCTTGCCGCGACTGTGCTCGAAGTACAGCGCTTGGAGGTAAGTAGCGAAACTTTCGTTCAGCCACGTATCGCCCCAGTCCTTGCAAGTGACGTAGTCGCCAAACCACTGGTGACCAAGTTCGTGCGAGTTAAGGCTGTCCATGTTAAAGTAACCATCTCTGGCTTCGGTCAAACTTCCTTCGCCAAGCGTAGTAGCCGAGACATTCTCCATTCCCCCGCCAAAATCGTACATCGCGTTTTGGGCATATTTCGGCCACGGGTACTTCACGCCAAACGTGCTGGAATAAAAGCTGAGCATGTCCTTGGTATGCCCGAAGGAATTGTCGATGAGATACGCCTCGCCACGAGGCACCACATACCAAAGTTCCACTCCTTCCCATTTGTCTTTCTTGATATCAAACGGGCCGCCAACAAGGGTTAGCAAGTATGTAGCGTGAGGCTGAGCCATCTTCCAGTGGTAAGTCTTTCGCTTTTTGTCGGCACTGAGTTTAGTGTCGATCAGGCTGCCGTTCCCGATCATGTCCCAGTCCGATTGAACGGTGCAGTGGGTCTCACTCGTGGCAAAATCGTTCGGGTAGTCCCAGGTCGGACACCATTCCGAGTTCGTTTCGGTTTCCCCTTGGGTCCAGAATCCGATATGGGTCGCGTTATCCTTGGTGGGCTCAATCCAGTGAAATCCCCCTCCTCCTCCGCCAAACGGTTTTGCCTTTGAGTTCTTGGCGTTATAGTCAACCGAAATATTTAGAACCTTGCCGCGCATTGTTGGCAAGGTCGAAACGAAAAGCTTTTTGCCGTCACGTCGATATTCAGCTGTGATCCCGTCAACTTTTACCGATGTGATGTTGAGGGTTGCCCCCGCCATGAGCATGACTTCCTTAAGACCGCTTCTCAATGGACTGACACTATTGACCACCGTCCCCTTGAAGGTTCGATTCGGGTAATCAATGTCCATATCGATGTCGACATTCAGCAAGTCGAACGTGCGATCAAGCGCGTAGTGAAGCGACGCTTTGGGCGGGGTAAATGGAGATTGTTGAGGTCGAACTGGCGTGTGCGCAGACCCTGCAGGAAGAAGAAAATGTGCAAGGACGATGGAAGAAGAAATGTTGAGCATGGATGATTTCCAAAACGCTACCCTAAACGAATTCCAAATAACTCCTTGCTATAGTTAGCCAACGAACGAAGAAGCGGACATTTCATGAAATATTTTACTATCGGACTTTTGCTTACCATCGCAAATCCCGCAATGCCAATGGATTTCTCAAACGAAATCACACTTCAGGGTGGACATGAAACAGTCCACGCAGATCGAGGGCGACCGGTGATCCTTGTTGCGGCTGGCCTTGGAGTTCCCCCACAAGTCTTTCGCGACGCCTTTAGCCACGTAAAACCCGCACCCGCCGGGCAAGAGCCTGACCCAGATCAAGTTCGACGCAACAAGGAAGCTCTTATGAATGCCCTGAGCAAGTATGGTGTGACCAATGAACTCCTTGATACGGTTTCAAACTACTACCGATATTTGCCTGGACGAAAGAATATTTGGCAAAGTAAAACTGCCACAATCGAAGCAATCGTGGCGAACAGCGTCGTCACAGGATTTAAGATTGTCAATGGTGGAGCGGGCTACACCTCAGCTCCAACCCTATCGGTTGCTGGACATCCCGAAGTCAAGGCCGTTGTGACCATAGCATACTCAAAGGATTTAAGTAAGAATGGGTCGATCTCGAAGGTCGAACTCAAGAAATTTGGTTAACGACCGTCCGTGGAGCCACAAGAATCGAGGGTCGAAATTGTAGCTCAAAATCCTCGGAATTAGTCTTGAAATGGGAGCTGAGTAGGACTTCCTATCAATTAAATATATCCACTGCTATAATGCCCCATGCGTGTGGGAAAACTGTTAGTCGCGTCGATGCTAATTGTGGTTGCATCACTTTCATTTGGTCAGGAAGACAAGCCTTTAATCAGATCGGCTCCTAGGTTACAAATAGGGCAAAGGCCAGTCCTGTCTGGACAACAACCGATTTCGGCTCGAGATTCGCTGGTCGCTCGGCCCAAAACGGCAGCGCCGGTAGCCGCAGCAAACGGGCGTCCCGGCCAAATGGATGGAACTCCTTTTTCATCGACGGCCAGTATTTCTTGGCGATCGACAAGCCCAACGGCCGAATTTAAGCTAAACGGTCCAGGACCCTTTCCCAAAACCGGAACCTTCGAGGTTTATGAATATGCTCCAGCAACGGTAACAGGATCGACTGGCTTAGTGCTATCCAGGACTAAGCAGGTTCAGGTTAAGCCCACAACACCCATTCATCACCAATCGATCACTACCGACGCAGAAGGTAAGTTCACTGTGAATTTTGGCACCTTTGCCCCTAAAGCACCAACGAAGCAATATGAAAAATTTGGCAAACCGGTTAGCATCGCTGCTGATGGCGAACCATCGTCAGCCGGGCAGCTCTCGGTCGCCAAAATTCAAGCTCTTGGATACACAAACTATTACGTCCGAGTCGTCAACGACAAAGGCACATCATCCACCAACGCGCTTATCGAGTACGGCGAAGCTCTCCCACCCGAGACTCCATCATTTGCCGAAGTTCAACCAAAATTGGGTGCCGGATGGACAATCTCTGCAACGAGTTTCAATCCCATCTTTCAGATGAGGTGGACTAGTCAAGCGAAGGGCGCAACGGCCGCGGTTTTTCAGCTGTCCACTAACCCCTTTCCCGATGATGCCCGAACCTGGCGTCAGTCATCATTGGCCGGGCTTTCCGGGCCTGCTCCGGCTGGGTCGCTAATTGGCGTGAACGAATATGGAATAGACCTCAGTAACTATCTCCCGCAAGTCGGCCACGCGAAGCTAACCGGAACCTACTATTACCGGGTACTTCCCCTAAAGTCCAATGGTGACTTGGCCGCTCAACCGTCGTCGACCGTGACCCTCCATGTGGT
>JAYVXG010000623.1:0-3518 GCA_043785475.1 Armatimonadota bacterium | reverse complement strand
AATGGCAAACCGCCTTCTCTGGCAATGCGAATCGCTTCAATTTTGCCTTCGATTCCGCGCAAGCCAAATCCTGGGCACACTACCAACGCATCAACACCAGCCAAAATTTCGGCGGGTGCGCCAGCTTTTTCAAGTTCATCGCTCTCAATCCAGCGAATATTTACTGCGCATTTCTGTGGAATTCCAGCATGAATCAAAGATTCGGCAATGGATTTGTATGCGTCCCCGTTTGTCGTATATTTGCCAACAACCGCCACCGTAACGTCAGTAACCGGATTTTTGAGAGCGTCAACCAGTGCCTCCCACTCTTCCATCTGTCCTTTTCGTTGTTCAAGCCCAAGTCGCTTCGAAACAAATTCTCCAAGTCCTTTTGCTTCATAAAGCAGAGGAACTTCGTATACGGTTTCAACATTTTGCGATTGTATAACCGCTTCGGTGGGCACGCCGCAAAAAAGGCTGATCTTGTCGATGACCTCGTCGGACATGACCACTTCGGATCGACAAATTAGAACATCGGGCGAGATCCCGATCTCTCGAAGCTTGTAGACACTGTGCTGAGTTGGCTTGGTCTTCACTTCATGCCACGGACCAACCGTTGGAACCAGCGTCACGTGAACGTACATTGTGTTCTCGTAACCGAGATCGGTTCGGATTTGTCGAATGGCTTCGAGAAACGGAAGGGACTCAATATCTCCGACGGTTCCACCAATTTCAGCAATGACGACGTCCGCTTCTTGCTCGGTGGCGACTAATCGTGCAAGCTTTTTGATCTCGTTCGTAACATGGGGGATGACTTGAACCGTTCCGCCCAAGTAGTCGCCCCGCCGCTCGGCCTCGATAACGTTTTTGTAGACCTTTCCGGTGGTGATCGAACTGCCTTTCGAGCAGTTGACATCCATAAACCGCTCGTAGTGACCAAGGTCAAGGTCGGTCTCGGCGCCATCGTCGGTTACGAATACTTCGCCGTGCTGATACGGGTTCATTGTGCCCGCGTCGACGTTAATGTAGGGGTCAAGTTTTATGGGAGCGACGGTGAAACCGCGGTTTCGAAGAAGCCGCCCGAGGCTTGCGGTTGCGACTCCTTTTCCAATCCCGCTAACTACGCCGCCCGTTACAAAAATGTACTTTGTCGCCATGATCCCATTCCCTCAAGACACAAAGACGCTGCGCTGCGCCGAAAAGTGGTGGGGTTTTAGAAAGTATACGACCCAGGCAATCTCGTGAGACGAGAAAAACAAAAAATGCGCCCAAATTGCCAGGACATTCCTCAAAGTCGATTTCCTTTTTTTGCGTCAACACTTATCACTGGAAATGAGGCATGGGAACAAAAGGGTGAAGGATTTAGGATGAGGGCTCATATGACAAGGGCCCAAGAAGAACTATTTTTCAGCTTCCTTTTCCGAATCATCCTCGGATTCTTCTTCTTCGACGGCATTCTCTTCGCCCGAGGCTTCCTCGCTTGTCGCAGTCTCGCTCTCTTGTTCTTCGACGGCATCCTCTTTGCTTGAGGCTTCTCCGCTTGTCGCTTCCTCGCTCTCCTCTTTCTTGTGGCCGCCTAAGCCCACTTTATCGAGCAATCCACCGAGCATTCCGCCATGCAAAGCCTCATCAATCTTCCCTTCGATAGCGTCCGGGATCTGATCGCGGTGTTGGTCAAGGAGTTTAGACGCCTCGTCCGTAACGCCTTCTTTGGTAAGTCCTAATTTTTCAGTCACAGAATTAAAAATATTCGACATTGTAGTGCCTTCCGAGGAAAACATAATACGACAATTCTTCGTCAAAAGATTCGGTTCGGTATCCTGTAGCATAGAAATTTAATGGATTATCGACGTCAATACATCAAAGACCTATTTCTCCTGTCGCATGGCGCCAAGGCGAGCGCATACGGTTGGGTAAAAACTCGGCGTGACAGCAAGGGAATCACCTTCGTTCAGGTCAGCGATGGGTCTTGTTTCAAAGACCTCCAGATTGTGGTCGACGAAGGCACAATTGATGCTGAAATCCTCAAATCTGTGACCACCGGAGCCTGTGTTCGATTTGATGGCGAAATCGTTGAGTCACCCGCCGCTGGGCAAGCTGTCGAACTCAAGGCGAGCGGTCTCGAAGTATACGGCGAAGCAGACCCGACTACCTATCCGCTTCAAAAGAAGGGTGTGACGATGGAATATCTCCGGGAAATCGCCCACCTCCGGGTTCGGGGCAACACTTTTGGAGCGGTGTTCCGAGTCCGCAATCAACTCGCTCAGGCGGTTCACCAATTTTTTGACGAACGCGGATTCCACTACATCCACACTCCGATCATCACCGCGAGCGACGCCGAAGGCGCCGGAGCAATGTTCCAAGTGACGACCAGCTTAGATCACGATGAAAAAGGCTATTCGGTCACGAAAAAGAATCCCCAAGACGACTTCTTTGGTCGCCCATCCTTCTTGACTGTCAGCGGCCAATTGGAAGCCGAAACTCTCGCTCTTGGACTCACCAACGTTTACACATTCGGACCAACTTTCCGAGCCGAAAATTCCTCCACCAGTCGGCACCTATCCGAATTCTGGATGATCGAACCAGAAATGGCATTCTGCTCGCTCGAAGGCGATATGAACCTCGCCGAGGAGTTCCTCAAGCACACCATCCAGCATGCACTCGACAAATGCATGCCCGACCTTGAGTTCTTCAATCAGCGCATCGAACCAGACCTCCTCCGCACCCTCACCCACGTTGTCGAAAGCGGCTTCGAACGGCTCACCTACACCGAAGCGGTCAAGCTTCTCGAAAACTCCGGCGAGAAATTCGAATATCCAGTCGCCTGGGGAACCGACCTCCAGAGTGAGCACGAACGTTGGCTCACCGAAACCAAAGTCGGCCGCCCCGTTATCCTCACCGACTATCCAAAGGAAATCAAGGCCTTTTACATGCGTCTCAACGATGACGAGAAAACCGTCAGAGCGATGGACGTTCTAGCTCCTAGAATTGGAGAAATCATCGGCGGATCGCAACGCGAAGAAAGACTTGACGTACTAGAAACAAGAATCAAAGCTCAAGGATTGCCAGTCGAAGACCTGTGGTGGTACCTCGATCTGCGCCGATTTGGCAGCGTCCCGCATGCCGGATTTGGTCTCGGTTTCGAGCGACTGGTTATGTACGTGACGGGAATGAAAAACATTCGAGACGTGATTCCTTATTACC
Source organism: Armatimonadota bacterium (assembly GCA_043785475.1). Lineage (GTDB taxonomy): Bacteria > Armatimonadota > Fimbriimonadia > Fimbriimonadales > Fimbriimonadaceae > Fimbriimonas. The sequence continues at coordinate 335 of JAYVXG010000623.1, read as the reverse complement.
GCGTTCCTGGTAACGCAGAATTCTAAATGGCATCGGACGGTCGGTTCAAATTTGACCCTCGCATAAAACGCGAGTTGGTCGGTCAACGTCGTTCGATCTTCATTGGTGTTGGCAGTTCGGCCATAGCCGCCGGCATCTATGGATTCACGCTCTTCCTCGTCAAGCAGGTTATTGATAGACTGACCAAGCTCAACGTGTCAAAGGATTATGCAGATCTCGTTCTTCTCAACCAAATTTGCGGAATTTTTGTCCTTGTCTTCGTGGTCCGATACGTCTTTGTTCGCCTCCAAACTTACTATCTTGCCGAAGCCGTTGCCAAGCTGACCACTTCTCTG
>JAYVXG010000622.1:0-3521 GCA_043785475.1 Armatimonadota bacterium | reverse complement strand
GGTTTTTGACTTCAAGGACCTCTTTGAGGCGCGCAGGAAATCGTTCCTTGTTAACGAACTCACCCATTCGAATTCCTATTCGGGCAACCTTGTCCTGATACGCCGGACCAATGCCTCTGCTGGTGGTTCCAATTTTGTTGTTGCCTCGTGCTTCTTCCTCCAATGAGTCAAGCATTCGGTGATAGGGGAACACCACATGTGCGGCGCTTGAGATAATCAACTCTCCCAAATCGGCCTTTTGCTTGAGGGTGCGGTCCCACTCTTCGAGGAGGCCTTTGGGGCAGACAACCATTCCCGACCCGACAAGGGCTTTGGTACCGGGATGAAGAATTCCGGCGGGGATCAGGTGGAATTTGAATTCTTGGCCGTTGGCGATCACCGTGTGACCGGCATTGTTTCCGCCCGCAAATCGAACGACGAGACTGGCCTGGCTTCCCAGAACATCAACGAGTTTTCCTTTTGCTTCGTCGCCCCATTGGGCGCCTACTATTACAAGTGTTGGCATCTTTTAGCTCATCCTTGATGCGGCAACCTTGACAAAAAAGATAGGCCGACGCACCCTGTCGAGGATCCGCCGGCCATTAACCGTTGAGCCTTCTCCCAACGTTAATAAATTATAACCGAAATTACACCCAAGTTGATGCACGACGAAAATGCTTGAAGGTAACTGGGCGGCGAATATTCGCAAAAATGAAATCCGGCCAGCCAGCCATAAAGTCCAATTCGTAGTCTTCGGAGGGTGAAATAAGAACCAAAGGGACTTTTGAAGAGATTCGGTGATTCATTTTTGCTTGGGCAAATTTTTCGTATCCCGCGATCTTGTGAGGCTCTTCTAGGGTCGCCAACAGATCCAAAAACATCAGATCTGCCCCCGCTCCACCAGCAAGGCCCTCCTCCCAATCAGAGTAACAAACGAAGGTATCGCTTGGATGAAAGCCTTCTTTTGCTTCCAACTCCATGTTGCTATCTTTTGTGATGAGGACAAATTTCATTTCCTAACGCCGATCATACATGATTCGCCCAGATTGAGCAAGCCGGATACTGTCGGGCCATGGGCGCTGGGCACGAATCGGATTCTTGGCTCGCCCATCAATTGTGGGACCTGAGTAATCAGTTTTCTCGCGTACCCTCTCCACTTCTCCTCCCTCACTCATTCGCTTTCGTTTTCGTTTTCGATTATGGCGGACAAGCAGACATCGGATACCAGTACCACGGTTTCTTCCTTTCAAAAAATGCCCCCCCGCCCCCCCGCCATGAAGTGTGGCAAGCTCTGAGGTTGGCGGCCATTTGTAGCAGAGATGGAATATTTGGTGATGGTAGACTGTTTTTAGTAGTATAGTATTGAGTAAGATTAGACAAACGTTAGACAAGAGTTAGGCAATGATTATATCAGCGACCGACCGACAATCCCCACCGAACGCGGAATCTTTTGAAAAGCTAATTGGGATTAGCAAGAAAAGGGCGTACCGCATGGCGTTCGAATTGACTCGGAACGCGACCGACGCCGAAGACCTCATTCAAGAAACGTATCTTAAAGCTTGGAAAGGCTTTGATTCTTACGCGATGGACAAGCCATTTCTGAATTGGCTACTCCGCATTATGCAACGAGCCTATCTGGACTCCAGACGCCGGGCAAACCCGATCCGAAAAGCCGATTCCCTTCAGGCCATCGCTCAATCAGTTGACGGTGAAGTTCAGGAGTTGACGATTCCCGATATGTCTCCAATCGCGTCGGACGAAGTTCTGTTCGTGGAATATCAAGAACAACTATCTCGCTCCCTCGACGCAATTCCAGAAATATATGCGACGGCGATCCGACAATGTGACCTTGAGGGCATGTCGTACCACGAAATTGCTGAGCAGCAAAACACGACCATTGGGACGGTTCGATCTCGAATCCACCGCGGCAGAAAGCTTCTCCGAGTGGCAATTTTAAAAGGCGATTACCAGTTTTCGCCGTATCAACTCCAGAATCCGTAAATTCGACCAAGAATTTAAGTCCATGCAGGGGATATCCAGTCAAGTTTCGAGCGTTGCTAGCGCGATAAGCGCTCAGCCCGCAAGCCCAACGAACTCGGTTCAAGGGATGCTGCTCAAGAAAGCTTTACAAGGGCAAAAGACTGAGGCGGCTCAGCTCTTGCAGATGCTGGAAGGCAAAGGCAAGATTGTGGATATAAGGGCGTGATCAGGGCTCAAGGTTCAAGGCTCAAAGATCAAAGCTCGACGAATCTCATGGTCGCCCTTTTGCCTTGAGTATTTTTTCTGACCTAATACAGGATCTTTCCCATTTCGTCGGCAGCTTCCTCCAAGAGGTTTGAATCTAGGAAGGCCAATCTCTTTGATATCTCAATTTGAGTCTGCGGTTCCCGTGAAGAGCCCATTGCTATGTCGATAAACCGTAAGAATTCTACGCGCCCTCCCGGCCATATCCTTCGGCATAATTGGATGGAATAGAATAGGCTGCTCTTCGCATTTGGGATCGCGATCCAAATTTTTTGTCAGTTGGAAAATCAGCTGTTACGTGGTGAACGAGGACGGAGTGTTCGACACCTTTATCCAGGCGATCTGATCTTTGAATGTCCTTGCCCAAGACTATCATAGTTTGACTTGCAATTTTTTAACCCTGAGACCTGAGCCTTGAGCTCTACCAATTTGGGAACCAATATTTCCCTTCAGAGGTACAATAGTATCAGTGAGCGAGAAGACGCCCGTTATTCCGACCAAGCATTCTTGGACCAAGAACACCTATTTCTGGATTTCAGCCGTGCTGTTTATCCTGGGAATTGCTGGTCTTGTGAAAGGAGATAACTTCATTCGTGACCCTGGACAAAGGCACGAAAATGTGCTCTGGGCAATCTATTTTGCGGCATCGGTGGTCATGTTGATCAACGGTCTGATTTCCCACAAAATATGGCTTTCTTCGTTTGTCGAAAAGGAAACTAACTAATGGTAAATTGCTCGTGCGGAAAGCCGATTGAAAAAGTGCCGGACTGGCTCAAGTCTGCGCAAGTCGAATTTGTTTGTAACAACTGCCCAAATAGGCAACTCAAGAATATCGCGTTCGTCAATCTTGATGCCGGACTCAAGTCCCCAGGCAAGTCAATTGATGGCGAAGTTGAGCCGGTGATCGACGAAGACGAAGATGCGGATTAGTCCAAACCTTTAAAATTTCAAAACAATAACGGCGAACTCAAGACTTTGAGTTCGCCGTTTCTATTTATGTTCGGCTGGTATTAGCCCGTATTATTGCTGAAGACGCTTATTGCGTCTTCGGTTGATTCTAAGCAGTTCTTGCATAGACCCGATTGGGTCTCGGGGTCATTAGGAGGATCCGATCTGGGCTCACCCCAAGTCCTACTTCACAACGATTGATGATCGCGTTCTCAGAGAGTGTGCTGGTTTGTGGCACCGTTACTTGCACCTTCAACTCCTCTCTCTCAAAACTGACGATCGCATTGATAATGCCATCTTGAGTCTTTAAGAACTCTTCGATTTGTCTCAGTTCTGTTCCGTTCATTTCA
>JAYVXG010000621.1:0-3529 GCA_043785475.1 Armatimonadota bacterium | reverse complement strand
ACTGATTGGAAATCTCGCGCGATTCGGGCGGCAATCTCTGATTTCGTGCAGGCTCCTTCGGCATTTGAGACGACCGCGTAAAGGACTTCCACTTCGGTGAGGCGGCGCTTCATGCTGTCGCGCTTTTGCTCTTCGACTACCATGCTGGCGATTAAGTTCGTACACGTTTGGATGGATTCTTGGGCTTCGAAAAGTTGATTTTTTTCTTTGCCGGTGATCGTCAGGATACCGACGACTTTCCCTTCATATTGCAAAACGATGTTTGATGTCGGCTTTTCGGGTTCGAGACTTTGGGAAATAGTGTCAGCTTGATCTCTTACGAGAGCGATGGATTGCCTCGCGTTGATTGCGAGCGATTCGCTGAGCTGAGATTCATTGAGGTCTCCGGCGGCTCCCTTGATGACGAAATGGTCACCCCCGTTTGCGATGGTGTAAAGTAATACTCCTGCTGCTCCCGTTGCTTCGGCGATCTTGTCGCAGAGAAAGAAGAAACCGGTCTGGTTAGCAACGCCATTGGCTTCGGCGAGGATGGCGGCGACGCGATCTTTTCGACTCTTTCGGTCAAGATCTCGGTAAGCATCTTTGAGCTGACGGTAGTTTGTTCGAAGCTCCGCGTTGTGCAGTTCGATGATATTCAGGTGTTCTAAATCGTAGCTCGGTTCTGCCGGAAGTTCGTCGTATTCCTCGTCCCTTGCCGGCGAGGTCTTCGAGTAAGGTTTTACGAGGCATCCGACGACCAGGAAGGTTAGGGCGTATCCTAAGAGATTTGGGTTGGTCAAATGCCAGCCGCTATTTGCCATGTTTGCCACAATGAGGCCGGCACTGGCAACTGGAGCCATCAAGAACGGATTTGCGTTGAAGCGGGCTGCTGCGGTGACGATGGGCGCGAAGGCGAGAAAACCGAAAGTGAGGAGAGCTGGGCTTTTGACGACCGATGCGAGAGCAAATTCGATCATGACGGCATCGGCGCACGCGATAAGGGCGCTGATTGCCGGGAGTCGAAGGTTTTTTCGGTCGAGTATGAAGGAAAAGATTCCGACTGCGCCCTGCATCATTGCCAACTGAAGAATTGGAACAAACGGCGGTACGCCGGTAACACCAGCGATAAAGACCATTAATCCAGCGAGGACTAACCGTACGGAAAGCTCAACCATTACTATAGGTTTTCGGGCTTGTTTGGGAATTTTATAGGGAGAAATGAAAGGAATTCTTTGAACCTGAACTAGAATGAAGTCCGTAGTCTAACTATAAATTGCCATCATGCTTGAATCAGAAACCGTTACGTCTGAGACCTCGGTCGATCCAAAGGAGCTCAAAGAGCTCAGTGCTCAGCTTGCGAAACCAGAAATTTGAGTGGCACCTAAGGCACCCTAAAATTGGAGGGCGTGACGCGTGGTCGCTTTGCGGCTCCCCTCCAATTCCTGATAACTAACTTTTACCCGCCTTTGTTCTTCATTTCGGACGAGTGGCGATAGTTGTCGCCCATCAGGTGCTCGGAGAAGTACTCCATCAGCATCTGCTGGAAGTATGGCTGCATTGGGCCGTATCCGTGCGGCTGACCGGGCATGATCATGAAATCAAAGCGCTTGTTGGCTTTGATCAGCGCGTTCACCAGGCGAATCGTGTTCGCTGGGTGGACGTTATTATCCATGTCTCCGGTTGTCAGCAAGAGTTTTCCGATGAGGTTTGGAGCCAGCTCGACTGTGGTCGGGATCTTAATTTCGAACTTGATGTTCTTTTGATCATCAACTTTTGTGTCGTCCTTTTTAACCTCGATTTTGTTGTCGTCCACCTTCTTGTCTTGAACCTTGGTCTGTCCTTGCTCGTACAGCAAAGCATCGATCGGATCACTTGTGACTTCGGAGACCCAATCATCGTCAGGTGTTTTCTTTGTCGTCGAAGATGAGCCGGTATCGAACAGATTTGTGGACGTCTTCAAGCCATGATGCTGTTCGCTCCAGTTGCTGTTGTAGATGTTGTTATCGTGGTTGCCCGAGCTTGAAACTCCAACTTTGAAGAATTCATTGTAAGGGGGCAGAAGAAGGGCGGCGGCGGTCATAAAGCCTCCTCCTGAGTGACCAAAGATTCCGACTCGCTCACTATCTATCCATGGATACTTTGCCGCAAGTTGCTCGACGCCGGCTTTTTTGTCGGCAAGGCCGTAGTCTCGTAGGTTGTAATAACCGTAGCTATGATAGGCTTTCGAACGCTGAGGCGTTCCTCCTCGGTTTCCGATCTGAACCACAATAAATCCGAGTTGCGCCAAAGACTGAGCCGATGAGTTCGCGCTAAAGGAGTTTGAAACCGACTCGGTTTGGGGCCCTGGATACACGTTGAGAATAATCGGATATTTCTTTTTGGCATCAAAGTCAAACGGCTTCCACATGTTTCCGAAAATGTCGACCACGCCGTCCTGAGATTTGACTTTGAACGATTCTGGCATTTTCCATCCCATTGCTTCGAGGCGGCTCAAATCTTGCCTTTCTAGGTCAACTACCCGGTTTCCGCCATCATCGAAAACTGAATTTGATGACGCGAGGTCCACGCGCGAATAAGAATCGATCGCAAATTTCTTGGTGAAACTCAACGTCGTCGCGTGGTTTGCGTCACCCGGCGTGATCAGTCTCAGGTCGCTGCCATCAAGCTTGACTCGGTACATGTGGCTGTTGTAGAGGTTTTCGCCCTTTTCGCGCCCGACCGCATTAAACCAGGCAAATCCTGTTTTGGCGTCAACATCGACTATGCTTTCCGCCCGCCACGGCCCACTGGTTACGGCGCCCTTCAGTTTGCCGTCATTCGAATATAAGTAGTAATGGCCCCAGCCAGTTCGTTCAGAGAACCAAAGGAAATCACCACCGGGCTTTATGTACTTCACGGGTTGAACTTCGAGAAATGCGTTTTCAACGTTCTCGGTAAATAGCACCTTGACTTGGTCCGTTTTGAGGTCGTAATCGCACATTTCCAGATTTCTCTGGAGTCGGTCTCGACGAACAAACCGAATGTTATCGGAATTACCGTCAAAGTGAATGTTGAGCAGAAGTTGATCCTTGTATCGATCCACTTTGAGTTTCTTGAACTGATGGGTTGACCGGTTGAACACCCAGAGCTCTTGCTGAGGCACCCGTTCTTCGCCCGGCATGGCGTAGCGATATCGTACAAGCGTTGGACGCGGGTCGGCAAGATTGTTGACCAGGAAAAGTTCCTTAACTAATCGGGAATCAAAGCGAGAAATAAAGAATTTCTTGGAGTCTTCTGACCAAGTTGCGTTTGGCCTCACCTTGTTCGGTGTCGTGCTAACGGCTCCTTCGGCATCGAATGTATCCGCGAAGAATCCCCCGCCGCCAAAGCTATAGTCCTTCACTCCGTCAAAGGATATTTGGAATGCCATATCGTCGTTATCGCCTTCGGAAACGTATAAGTTATGGTCCAAAGCATAAACATAAATCTTCTTGTCCGTTGCCTTGTTTTTGTAGTCTCTAACCTCTGGCTTGGGAACATCGGGTCCTTTTTCAGATTTTTCGAGAAGCTC
>JAYVXG010000620.1:0-3533 GCA_043785475.1 Armatimonadota bacterium | reverse complement strand
GTGCACCACATCATCGGATATTTAGACGCTAAGGGACAGTCTGTCAAGCTCGCAGCTCGGAATAGCGACGGTCAAGAAGGCTACACCTCCACTGGAGGCGGCATCGGCATTATCCCCAGCGGCTCGCTTGGCGGTTGGGCTCCAGGAGTCACCGTGCGTCGAACACCGACCGGCACCGCGTACGTTGTCCGTCCCGGAACAAAAATCGTGATGCAGGTGCATTACCACAAGGACGGTAAAGACGAGCTCGATCAAACCAAGCTCGGTTTATACACGACTAAGGTTAAACCAGAGAAGGAAGTCGACATTTTTTGGTGTGCAAATCCGGCGTTTAGAATCTTGCCAGGAGAGTCCAATCACAAAGTCGCTTGGCGCGAGACGATCCCCGGCGATGCGACTATCCTCACGGTTATGCCGCACATGCATTTGCTTGGCAAATCGATGAAAGCGAAAGTCATTAAAACGGACGGAACGGAGATCCCGCTGGTCTTCGTTGACAAGTGGGACTTCAATTGGCAACTTGTTTACGCGCTCAAGGAACCTCTACAGGTCAAGAAGGGGTGGAAATTCGCCGTAGAGGCGTTTTACGACAACTCGGACACAAATCCCTACAAGACGAATAAGCCAGTCACCTGGGGCGAGCAGACGACCGACGAAATGGCCTTGCTAGTTGTGGGTTACACGTCGGCTAAGCCAATCGACATGGCAACTCAAATCCGACAGAAGGTTCTGGATTTCACTAAAGGCGGAAACTAGGGTCAGAGCAACGCTTTGCTTAGTGCAAAGTGCGTCGCTTGGCGAAGGGCGGACTATAACGTTCAGCGGTTAGCAGTTTGCAGAAACGAAGAGAGCCCCCTCATGATATGAAGGGACTTTCTTGTTGTTGGGAACTTCTGGCTATTTATTTCTTTTCGGCCTTTTCTTCTTTCTCGTCTTTCTCTTCTTTAAATTCGGCGTCGATGACGTCTTCGCCTTCATGCTGGTGGGTTGTTTCGCCCGTTACATGTTGCTGTTCACCACCACCGCTAGAATCTGCATAAAGCTTTTCGGCAATTGCGTGTGAGACGGCTTCTAAATCGGCATACGTTGACTTAATTTCTTCTTCGAATCCTGCGACAACTGCCGTTCGGACGGCCTCAATCTTCTCGGTTGCATCTTGTCGAACGCCTTCCTCAATCTTGTCACCGGCGTCTTTCAAGGTCTTTTCCGTCTGATAGGTCAGCTGGTCAGCCTTGTTTTTCAACTCGGCCAATTCTTGGAATTGGCGGTCGGCTTCAGCATTTGCTTCTGCGTCCTGAACCATTCGCTCGATATCGTCACGGTTAAGGTTGCCCGAACCCGTGATGGTGATACTTTGCTTGGCTCCCGTTGCCTTCTCTTGAGCTCCAACGTGCAAGATGCCGTTTGCGTCGATGTCAAAGGTGACTTCGATCTGTGGCACTCGGGCTGGGGCCGAAGGTATTCCCGCAAGATGGAAGCGACCAATTGACTTGTTGTCGCGAGCCATTGGGCGCTCACCCTGAAGGATGTGAATTTCAACTTCTGGCTGATTGTCAGTGGCAGTCGTGTAGATTCGGCTCTTCTTGGTTGGAATTGTCGTGTTTCGATCAATCAACTTATCGAAAATGCCACCTTGGGTTTCGACACCGAGAGAGAGAGGGGTTACGTCGAGAAGAACAATGTTTTTAACTTCGCCACCCAGAACTCCAGCTTGGATCGCCGCGCCAATCGCGACGACTTCATCAGGGTTTACCGACCGGTTTGGCTCTTTGCCGGTCAATTGCTTGACCAAATCTTGAACTTGGGGCATTCTTGTGGAACCACCAACCATGATGATCTCGTCAATTTCGTTCGCCTTCAGCTTTGCGTCTTCTAGTGCTTGGAAAAACGGCTTTTTAACTCGAACCATCAAGTCCGAAGTCAGCTCTTCAAACTTTGCTTTTGACATCGTTACGTCGAGGTGCTTTGGCTCATTGTCAACGGCCGTGATGTACGGAAGGTTGATCTGAGTGGTCATTTGGGTTGAAAGTTCAATCTTCGCTTTTTCGGCTGCATCACGCAGTCGCTGAACAGCGGCCGAGTCTTTGAGAATATCAACCCCTTGTTCTTTCTTGAATTCGGATGCGATGTAATCTACAATTTTGTTGTCAAAGTCGTCTCCACCGAGGTGGCTATCACCGCTTGTCGATCGCACCTCGAAGACGCCTTCTCCAACATCGAGGACGGAAACGTCGAAGGTTCCACCACCAAGGTCAAAAACGAGAATAGTTTCGTTTGCTTTCTTATCGAGACCGTATGCCAGCGAAGCTGCAGTCGGTTCATTGATAATTCGGAGAACTTTGAGGCCCGCGATTTCGCCAGCGTTCTTGGTTGCGGTTCTTTGTGCGTCATTGAAGTAGGCAGGAACGGTTATGACGGCTTGATCGACGGTCTCACCAAGATAGGCTTCTGCGTCGGCCTTGAGCTTCTGAAGAATCATGGCAGAGACTTCTTCAGGGGTCAAATCTTTTTCGAGAGCGGGGACATGGGCCGCGACTTGGCCATTCTTGCCCGCTTTCAGCTTGTACGAAATTCGACTTTGCTCGCTGGCAACTTCACCAAATTGATGCCCAATGAATCGCTTTATTGAGCTAATAGTGTTTTCGGAGTTGGTTACGGCTTGTCGTTTTGCCGGAGCACCAACAAGGCGTTCACCGTTCTTTTTGAACGCGACAACGCTAGGACAGGTTCTCGAACCTTCCGCTGTACTGATGACGACCGGCTCTCCGCCTTCCATAACTGCAACAACCGAGTTGGTCGTTCCAAGATCAATTCCTACTGTTTTTCCCATGGCTTATTAGTATTGTGGCATTAAACCACTTGAGCCTCATACGCTCAATGTACTCTTACGTCCAGATTACCAGAGCGGTTGCACCAGGACGCAAATGTTAGCGTTAGTTTTTCCACCGACCGGCAAGAATTTCGTCAATTGCTTGGATCTTTGGGGTGACTTTCGTGAGGTCGTTGGTGAGTCCCCAGGTTCCATATTGTGAGTCGTAATTAGTTGCTCCAGCTACGAAATAGTTCATCAGGCCGCCACCAATTTCTCGCCATTTTCGGTAGTACTTGAGCATGATGCTCTTCATACGAGGATCGAACTGGGCATCTCTTTTCGCTTCGATGGAGTTGGGTCCGAAGGTATCCGGTCCTGCTTCGTAGGCCAAGAATTTCAAGTTGTATTTCTTGATAACGGCCCGGTACCAGTTTCCCTTTGCCCAGGTGTCCATCGTATCGACACTCTTCTCAAGCGCGTCGAGAATCTCCTCCTTGGTCGCTACCTTTTTGTCTTTGATCGATTCAACATTGAAATATGGTGCGCCAGCGATCGCGTAGATGTAGTCCTTTGGCGGACCGTAGTTGTGTTCGATATAGTTGAGGCCCTGCTCCATCCAGTTCTCTGGCCAAACAATCTGGGCAGCTAAAACTGGTCGGACCGTGGTTTTGAAGGACGAAACGTAAACTTCGGCAAAAATGCCCCGAATTTGCATGAGGCG
>JAYVXG010000619.1:0-3553 GCA_043785475.1 Armatimonadota bacterium | reverse complement strand
CCAAAGGACACGCTGGTGATCGGAGTCGCAAGAACCACGAAATGGCGAAGCATGTTTAAGGGCAGATTAAACTTTACGGTTATCGAGGACTCTACCCTTGCAAACGATTCAATTACGGCTAAGTTTGGCGTGACCCGATATCCAACTTTATATGTGCTCGACGATCAGCACACCGCAACTTATGTGCAGATTGGAAGCAATGACGCCCAATTAATCCCAGTTTTAAGCGGATTAGGGTTCTCCGTCCCACAACGCTAGTTTCATATTCACCTTCCCATTCTCTTTCATCGGGACCCCTTCTTGCAGGAGGCGGTCCCTTTGCTCTTTTTCAAGTTTTGGGTCTTTTTTCGCAATCGAGAACGATCCATCGTGGCCAAGCACACGCCACCAGGGAAAGTCTTTGCCGGCTGTCTCATCCATCATCCCCATAATCGAGCCAACCTGGCGACCGGTTAGACCGATAAAGCGTCCCACCGCACCGTAGTTCATCACCTTTCCCGCCGGAATGGTTCGGACAAAATCATACACCTCTTTATGGACCTCGAAGCTCATTTTCGCTTTGCTCTGAGGCCAGTGCCGGACATCTGTTCGTGAAGAATGCCGTTGGAAATGATTTGAGTTCCGTTCACCAGAACATGCTTCATTCCGACCGAAGTTAATGTTGGCTGATCGAACGTCGCTCGGTCAATGATGGTCCTTGGATCAAAAACCACGATATCCCCGTCGGCCCCGGCCTGTATTCGGCCCTTCCGACGGAAATCGCCGCATCGGCGCTCCATTCTCTTTACCGCCATTAAGGTCATTTTCTTAATCGCTTCGGGAAGGGAGATGATTCCTAACTCTCGGCTGTAATGACCGAGAACCCTGGCGAACGTTCCAGAAGACCGTGGGTGGCCAACTCCTTTACTAAGGCCGCCATCGCTACCAACCATCGTCGCCGGATTCCTAACTGCCGCCTGCACTGCTTGCTCGGGGATTGCGTGGGCGATGACCATTCCGCCCTCTTTGCGGTATTTCTCAAATAGCTCGGGGGTTAAGCGTTCGTGAGTCTTTGCGTATTCAAGGTCTTTATAGTCGATCCCAAACCGCTTTTGCCATCCTACGGCAAAGACTTCGGAGGATATTCCAGTTCCGAACGCGGTGTACGGATAGAAATCGCAGGTTAGGTTTACACCCTTGCCTTGCGCCATTTGGATCAGCTTGAGGGCGTCGGCAGTGTTGCCTAGGGCCATGCTAGGGACGTGGACAATGTGGAGCGGAGCACCGGTCATAACCGATACCGCGACGACTTCCTCGATTGCAGTGAAGACGCTTTGCTCCTCTAAGTAGGTGCCGTATCGCATGTGAACGTGGCACGATGCATGGTGCTCAGACGCGGCTTTGAACATCTCGACGACCTCAAGCCTGGTCGTACCGGGGACGTATTCCATGCCAAAGCCGACTGCAAGAGCTCCTTTTGCGAGTTGCTCCCGAATAATGGCCGCCATTTTTACGATCTGTGCAGAGGTGGATGGTTCTAGTTCAGCATCATGGTCGTTGCCCATTATCTCGCGGCGAAGGGTAGGGTGCCCCGTGCCGGCTCCGTAGTTGCAGATTCGTTTGCCACTTTGGACTTTATGCCACTGGTCTTGATCTCGAACGCCACCCTCAAGCTGGAGTTTGGTGGTCACTCCGTCAAACACTTGGATCCGGTCGTTTTCAATGTCTTGCCCATGGGATATCGGGTCGATAAACCCGGGCGCGACCACGAGCCCAGTTGCGTCGATGGTTTTGCGGCCCTTGATTGGGCTCTTAGTTACCATCGCGATGCGACCGCCTTGGATTCCAACGAATCGAATTGCGTCGAGTTTGGTTTCAGGGTCGATCACTCGTCCGTTGGCAATAACGACGTCATATCCAGCGTGGAGCGTCGGGAGGAATCCGAAGCTGGAGTTCGCAAGCGCGGCGCCTGTTCCGGCAAGGACATCGCGTCGGGAAAGGTTCATGAACGAGAGTTTACTAACTAATTATTCCAATTATTCGCTTTCAGCCAATAGAGCAGATCGGCCGCCCACGGATGCGCCTTGGTATAAGGCACTTTGTCCGTCAAACCAATTCCATGGTTTCCTTTTTGAAAAATGTGGAGATCAAATGGCACCTTGTGCTTCCGGAGGGCCTCAGCAAACATCAGCGAGTTCTCCGGCGGCACTCCGGTGTCTTCCATCGTATGCCAAAGAAAGCAGGGCGGCGTATCCTTCGTAACGTGAGCGGGCAAATTCATGAATTCCATCTGCTCTTTTGTGGCATTCTTTCCGAGCAAGTTCTCACCCGATCCCGCATGTCCAAACGGAGGATTAAAGGTAGTAACTGCATAGCAGAGCACGCCGAAATCGGGTTTTGCGTTTTGCTTGTCAATGTCATCCTTCAGCTTATAGGCAGGGAAGCCATAGTGCACACAGGCGGAGCCGGTAAGGTGTCCACCCGCAGAAGATCCCATGATGCCAACTGTTTTATAGCCCAAAGATCGAAGAGTACGGATCGCCCGTTGAGCGTCCGCAAGCATCGCTGGGTGGCGATAGCCAAACTGACCAAGGCGGTACCGGAGAACATAGGCGGTGAACCCGTGCATCGCAAGGTACTCAGCGTAATCGTGACCCTCGTGGCCCGCCAGCATGTAATACCCACCACCGGGGCACACCACAATCGCGGTTTCTGATTTCTTAGCAGGCGTGAATGGCGTCAAGGTTGGGATATCGTTTTCACTCACACCTTTCGCATACGGCGTATCGTGTTGCCAAAGCGGGAAAGCTTCACCAGTCGTGAAAATCGTTGAAATCGCCATGCCGAAAAGGATGGTACCAAGCATGAGGCTATTTTACTCAGTTGCATATTTATTACGAATAGTAATAAAATGGAGAATGCTTTCGCATGTTCCATTCGTCTATAAACGAGTTATGTTGAAGTTCTTCCTCTCAATCTTGATATCTTCAGGCGCGATACTGGCACATGGCCAACAACAATTTGCGAACGAAGAATCCATCACCGCCAGTCGGCTGAAAGCCCACTTAGAGTTCATTGCCAGTGACGAAATGGAAGGACGAGACACCCCTTCGCGCGGACTCGATATCGCAACCCTCTACGTTGCCACCCAGTTGAAGCTGTGGGGAGCGGTTCCCGCCGGAGACAACGGCACTTTTTTTCAAAGTGTCTCAATGGGTCAGCGATCCCTGTTGGTCAAAGAGAGTGCAATTGATTTTGGTGGGAAGTACTACGAATTCGGTAACGGATTCAAGAATGCCTCGAAAGACCTTAAAGTAACTGCTAAACTCGTTTATGTAGGACACGGCTTTGTTATCAGGAACAAGAATATCGATCCCTATACAGGCCTAGATGTCAAAGGGAAGATTCTCGTTGTCGCTTCCGGCCAACCCAAGGGCGTCTCAAAAGGCGACTTGCTGGGAAAAGAAGAATCCGTTCTTTCACCTGATCGCGCTGCTCAGAAATATGGGGCCATCGGAATCATAACAATCCCAGATCAGGAGTACAAAAACCACTGGACCGTTGGAGCCGGAAT
>JAYVXG010000618.1:0-11431 GCA_043785475.1 Armatimonadota bacterium | reverse complement strand
TTCGCGTCTCTGTCGCACGAAGGTCCTCTCCTAAAAGGCGAGGAAAGGGCGAACCTGATTATTGATCACATGATTTGTAAGGAGTTAGCCGAAAGCCGACCTGTCCGCCATAGCGCTTGCGCGGAGGAGGAAAGCTACTCGCTCCGAGAGTAATATCATCACATTGGAAATGTGATCATTCATGAACCGCTCAAAACTTATCGTGTGCCTCCTACTTACCGTCTCTTGCGCCTTTGCAAACGCGCAAAGCTTGAAGGTTGTGACCCGCGTCATTCCCCCGTTCGTGATTCAGCAGAACGACCGGCTCAGCGGTTTCAGCGTCGATCTTTGGAAGGCGCTGACCGATAAGATGGGCGTGAAGTCAACGTTCATCGTGAAGCCCACCGTCGTCGATTTGCTTGCCAGCTTAAAGTCACATGAGGCCGACGTTGGCATCGCCGCCATTTCGATTTCCGCCGAAAGGGACAAGGACTTTGACTTCTCGCAGCCGATGTTCGACAGCGGCCTGCAAATCATGACGAAAAACCAGGAGAGTGGTGGCAGCGTGGGGCGTCTATGGAATCAAATACTGAGTTCTGGCATCTTTTTGTGGCTATTGGGCATCTTTATCGTCGGCCTCGTGCCCGCACACATTGTATGGCTAGTCGAGCACAAATGTGAACACGGAATCCTTAAGCATTCCAGCTATTATCCCGGCATCTTTGAGGCCTATTGGTGGTCGCTCGCGTGCCTGGCGACCCAAGCCGAAGAAATGCCCAAGACTGCGCTCGGGCGTGTCGTTGCCGTATTTTGGATGTTCACTGCGGTGGTGTTTATCGCGTTCTTCACGGCGCAGGTAACCGCCTCACTAACCGTTCAACAACTACAGGGCTCGATTCAAGGTCCGGACGACCTGCCGGGTAAACGGGTCGCAACCACCACGGGAAGTACGTCGGCGACCTACCTACGCGACCACAAAGTGACGGTCGTGGAATTTCCTCAAATCGACCAAGCCTATGATGCCTTGGGCAAAGGCGATGCGGACGCGGTCGTATTCGATGCACCCGTGCTCAAATACTACGTTGCGCACGGTGGCAAAGGGCAGGTACGAACCGTCGGCGATGTCTTCCAAAAAGAGTACTACGGCATCGCTTTTATGCCGGACAGTCGCTACCGAAAGCCGATCGAACGAGCTTTGCTGGCGATGAAAGAGGATGGGTCCTACCAAGAGCTTTACGACAAGTGGTTTTCGGCAAAGTGATGGGACATCTATTCTAGGGTTCAGGGGCCAGGATTTAGCTCTCGGCTGAGGGATGTCACTTCATGATCCGTTGTGTACGTAAATCGCGATCCAAAACCACGCAGAGCCCGCTGACTATCATCACCAATGCCAAATCGTTAGAAATTCGGTGGCTTTGGTAAAGATACTTACCGCCGAAGCAAAGACTGCCGGCGACAAGAACGAACACGGTCCCGACCCGATTGAATTTGCGAAGCTTTTCTAAATGGCTCATTTCCGGTTTTGCTTGCAATGGTGATTATAACCTGAGCCCGTGATTCCGGCTGAAAGCTAGCAGCTGGAAACTAGAAGCTAGAAGCTTTTTTCGCAATTTCTTCCTTCTTCCTGTTGAAATTTCAATTCGCCATTCGACTATAAAGGGAGAAACCTTTCTAAAGTGAAGTTATGAAATACGTAGTTGCCATTTACCACGCCCTCGATTACAAAGGCGGCGAAGAACCTGAATCCATGCACAAAGCAATCGATGACCTAAACCAAGAAATGGTTGACGCCGGGGTCCGTTATGTCGTCGGCGGCCTTGGTCCTTATAACAACGCACGATCAATCGTTACCCAAGCCAACGGCGAGTTACTCATCACCGATGGACCTTATCAAGAAACGAAGGAGATCATCGGAGGCTTTTGGATTCTCGATGTCGCGGATGTCGACGAAGCAATCCAATGGGGCAAAAAAGCCGCCGTTGCATGCAAAGCCCCGGTCGAAATTCGTGACTTTTATGGTACCAAGTCCGAGCACCCGAATCACAAGGCAAATGCTTAGAGGGGAGGGTTTGGAGTTCGAAAAGTTAGCAATTTGCAGTTGGCAGAAAGAGTCAAGGCAATGTGCGACGGGAGAAGGGCGGTTCAGATTGGATTGGTCGGCGGTACCGAGCGACATTTACCATCAAGATCGCGATCGGAAAAAGTAAAAGTAAGACCGGACCCTATGCATGCATCCAAGCGGTGTCAGTAGGGTCAGGTCTTAAATTTCTGGTGGCCGAGAGTCCAGCCAACATAATAATCCAAAGCAAGGAGCCATTATTGCGGATTCCATGTTGTCTCAGTGAATCGATCATGCATTTCGTGTTGATTGTAGCGAGTCCAACTAGGAAACAACCTATCGTTGCAATGACTGGCGTGGACCAATGAAATCTTTCAAGCGATTTAAATGAGGCCCAAAAAAAAATGGGTTCAGCACCGAACATCAAAAAGAGCGTGTAAGTGCGGCTGAGCCAATTCGTGGCCGAAGTTTGAGGAGCCATCCTCGTCGCTTCTATTGACAGTTCGCGCCAAAATCCTTTCCGTTCGATCATGATCCTCCCGCCCTATTGTATTTGAAGTGGAAGCCATTTGTGACAGTTTGTAATTCCCTTTCGTGAGAGCTTCGCTCCTCCACCCCAGATGGTCCCCTTCCCTGCTAAACTAATCCTATGTCCGTCGGACGACTTTTGCTCTGCCTCCACACACACATGCCGTACGTGTTGAGTCACGGCAAGAGCCCCCATGGCACCGACTGGATCCATGAGGCAGCGATTGAGTGTTACCTCCCGCTCCTGCACGCGCTCGACCGGCTTCTTGAACAAGGCATCAAACCGCGATGGACGGTCAACATGACCCCTATCCTCGCCGAGCAACTCGAAGACCCATCGTACAAAGAGAGCCTCATCGAATACGCCCACGAGAAAATTGCCGCCGCCAAAGTCGACGCCGAGAACTTCAAGCAGGAAGGCCCGATGTGGATGGAAGGGCTTTCCCATTTTTGGATCGCTCAATACGAAAAGCAACTTGACCAATTCCTGAACCGGTGGGACAAATCAATCATTGGAGGCTTTCGCTATTTCCAAGACCAGGGCTCGATCGAGGTGATTACCAGTGGAGCGACGCACGGATATCAGGCCCTTCTCGGAACCGACGAGAGTTGTAGAGTGCAGGTCAAACTTGGGGTTCAGACCTATGTCAAACACTTTGGCAAACATCCGAGGGGGATTTGGCTGCCGGAGTGCGCCTACCGACCTCGATATGACTGGAAGCCGCCCACCGACGACAACGCCGTGCCGTGGCAGCGAATGGGAACCGAGGAGATCCTCAAAGACGAAGGGATTGAGTACTTCTTTGTCGACTCGCACATGATCCGAGGAGGAAACCCAATCGGCACCTACGGTGCGAAATTTCCCCAACTCGCCGAAATGTTTGCTCGAAGCAGCAAATATTTCACTCCCCCGGTTGAGTATCGAAGCGAGTACGAGCATTACATGTTGCCAAACGGCGTCGTTTGCTTTGCTCGCGACCCCGAAACCACGGTTAAGGTATGGTCGGGTGAAGTGGGCTACCCAGGGGATCCTCAGTACCTCGAGTTTCACAAACAGCTCTATCCTGGTCGTCACAAATACTGGCGGATCAGCGAGAACAAGGCGGACCTCGGACAAAAGCAGCCGTACGATCCGTACAAGGCGTTTGAAAAAATCCACGACCATGCCGCGGATATGGTCGTCGTGCTCAAAGAGACTTTAGCAACTTACAAGGGACAAGCGGACCGGGAAGGCACCGTCGTTGCAATGTACGATACCGAGCTTTTTGGCCACTGGTGGTGGGAAGGTCCGGAATTCTTGTACGAACTCGCTCGACTGATCCATGAAGACGGCAATGTCGCCATGATGAGCGGCGGAGACGTGCTCGATATCGACCCTGCAAAGCACCTGATTACCCTTCCTGAAGGATCGTGGGGCGAAGGCGGCTACCACTACATTTGGCTCAACGAAGATAACCTGTGGACGTGGGACAAGCTGTACGACTGTGAGCGCAAGATGCGAAAAATGAGCCGTGATTGGGCGGGCGGAAAGGCGGACGAGATCATTCGCCAAGCCGCACGTGAGATGCTCCTTGCCGAAGCGAGCGACTGGCAGTTCCTCATCTCGACGTTTGCGGCCAAGGACTATGCCGAAATCCGGTTCTCCGATCACATTGATCGGTTCTTGGCGCTCTACGCGTGCGCAGAGCGCGTTTTTGGAGGCGGGGAACTAACCACCGTCGAACAAGAGTTTCTTAAGGAATGTCAAGAAAAGGACGCGCCATTTGCGGACCTCGATATCACCATGTGGGCTAAAAACCCCGAGTCAGGATCTACGATACAATGAAATCTATGAACGTTTGTTTGGGAACGAGGGCCGCAGTTGGTATCGCGGCTCTCATGAGTGTTTGCACCGTCGGTTGCAACAAGGAAGCCCCTAAAGACAGTCCGTCGCAAACTGTGATTATTGTCAATAACGAAGCTAGCAAGGCCCCAAGCAATAATAACGCCGTCGTAACCAACAACGCTCCAACTTCGAGTCCGGCAGTAAGCAATAATGCGGCACCAGAAAAATCGGTCGCGGGACACAATGCTCCTGTACCAAAGCCGCCGGTCAAAAAGCCTTCTCCTAAGCCGCCTTTCGATGAACCAAAAGGGCCGGGTGAGGATAAGAATTGGAAGAAGAATGCTATCAGTGCTCGAAAGTTAACAGAGGCGGTAGATATGAAGATGAAATCGGTCAAAAATGTACGGATGCATCTCTTACTCAATGTTGACCTACCGAAATCTGGGAAAGGATACTTTGAAGACGACTGTATCATTGCCGATCAAAACAGATTTTTCCTCAATTACGCCGTCTTCGTTCCAGGGCCTCGTGGGAGTTTCGATACGTTCTTGGTTACGAAACTCAAGGGTAACAAGGAGTACTCGACCTACGTTGGCGGGAAGTACCAGCTAGGTCGAATCGAACCCGGCAAAGATATCCTCAACGGGTGGATTACTAATTCAACTCATTACCTCGCCTCCGGAATCGGGACCTCGAAAAAGCCCCTCACCGAACTTGTTGACGCGGCTCAAAAAGCCAATTGGACGATCAACGTTGAAGACAAGAAGTTCGACAAAGGCACGTTTCGCAGAATTATCATGGAATCGCGCACGGAACCAAAAGAGCGATTCGAGATCGTGGTTCACCCCCAACAGCTTCTTCCGGTTTCCTTTTTTGCGCTAATTTTAGATAAGAAAAAGACAATGTCGGCATTAGATATAGCTTGGGCAAAAAGCGACAAACCTCTTACCGAGGCCGATCTTAACCCAAAGAAAGAAGTTCCAAAGGTTAAGACTCTCACACCTGAAGAAGCGGCAAAGCAGGGTCTTAGACCTTCGGGCTAAGTCTTCTTCGCCGCAAAAAGCTTGATGCCCTTGAGCTTCGCAGGTTTGTCGGTCAAGTTTTCGATGCGTATATATCGCGCGGTGTTTGGCGTGGGTCGATAAACCAGATCCCCAACAATGTCGTACTCTCGGCGGAATCTTTCTGCGTCGAGCTCATCGATCCAGACATCGGCCTGATCCACTTTATCTGTGGTTCCGTACACTCTGACCCGAAATTTCCTGGGCACTTCCCCTTGCAAAACCATCTCTCCGAGTAATCGGTCTCGGCCAAGATCGACTTCGACCCAACCCTTTGCGGGCAAGGTGTACTCGGTGTCGGAGTTTTCATCGACTAAGCCAACGAGTTGGGCGGGGAACGATTTCGCACTGTCAGATGCGGGCTTGCCCGCAACCAGATTGGTTTCAGAATTGATCGGCCAAGTGGAAAAGTTGAACGGCAAGTCGATCGAAATCGCGAGTTGGTTCCCCCGAGCATAGAGGTCCGAAAAATCTGATAGGGGCCGCTTGAGTTGCTGGGTCGCTCCATGTAGAGTCGCGGTAACGGTCACATCACCAACCGCTCCAGCCGGTAACTTTGGCATCACAAAAATGCCCGACCTGTCGGATTTCAAGTCTTTTGTTTCTCCTTCGGCGGTCGATACCGATATCGAAACATCTTCCAACGGTCGGTCATCAATGCTGACGACCCTGGCTAATACCACCCTCGGATACTGCAATTTACCATTCATCAAATAGTCAACTTGAGCCAGAGACAACGGTCCACCCTCAATGATACTCATCTGCAAAACCAGGGGGCTTCGAGTTGGGCGCACAGGCAAAACAAGGCCGCCCATGAGCATGGTATCCATAAATTTCGAGCCCTTTGCGAACCGTTGAACGTCCAGAAGAAACGGCTCGTCCTTGTCGCCTTCGCCGTTGATATATTTCTGAGCGCCATATTTCGCGAAACTGTAAAAGCTTTCATCAACAGTCCAACTATTCCAAATTCGAGTGCCAGCAGGCGATTGTTTAACCCACGGAGCTGCAGGGTCAAGGGTAATTACTTCCTGTGGAATTGACGCATTTTCGAAGTTCGTCACAAGCCTCATCAAATTTCCTCGCGGATCTTTTGAATTATTGGCCAGAGTAAGATTTACTTTTGGTGACGTTTCGACGGTCTGCTTGTTCACTCCTCTAAATATTTCAATATTCTTGATCGGCTCGGTGGCGTGCAGACTCACTTGGTCGCCATCATGGCTCACCGAAAAATGCGGGTCTTTCACCGAAGCTTTCTCAAGCCTCAGTTCTAGTCGAGGGCGAAACTCGGGAGCAGTTGAACTCCACACGCTGGTTTCCGAGTCGAACTCTAAAAGAAATCCGTAATTCTCGCCTTCATGCGTCTTCCAGTACTGAAGAGTCGGACCGATATTCGCGATCCGAATTTCGCCATTTTTGACAGTAATTTTCTCGTCGATTGACTCCGTATCGTCCCGACCACTAGCGCCGGCACCGTGCCAACCAGCAGAGTCGCCGCCTGCCTTATTCCAGGTGACTCCAGCTGCAAACGGTACTTCCTTGGGGCTGGCCGGTTTCTTTGGATCCTTGATCTGAATCCGACGTGCCAATATACTAACCCCGGGTGTCATCCACGGTCGCTTCAGAACTTTCACGGACTTCAGCGAACCCTTTTCACTTTCAGCGAGGGTTAGGATCAAGGTTCCGTCAACTATTTTGCTCTGGCGAATCGTGGCAAGATCTAGACTTCCAAACTTCAGGAGAACCTTCCGTTGCGGGTTGCCCGTTAGAGCTAAGATTGTCGGGATTGAGAGGTCAGCGCCGCGGGCATCAATTTCCCCTTCTTTTACGTCCCAATACTGTTGATTCACCCCGGCGAATTGACCATACAACAGGGCGCCACGAGAAAGGACTAAATCTGGTGACTGAACCAACTCAGGCGGATGGATTAGGGCAGACAGCAAAAAGAGGATCACCCATATAGGTTATCCCCTTTTGATCAAAAAATTCGTTACTCAGCCGCAGGAGCTGGAGCTTCTTCGGTTTTCTTGGCAGGTTTCTTTGCCGCGGCAGGTTTAGCGGCTGGTTTTGCTGCGGCCTTTGGTGCGGCAGTTTTCTTTTCTTTCTTACCGCCGGAGGCAGCTTCGGCCTTCGCTACTCGAATCGCATCTTTAATAATCTGTTCTTTACGGTGTCGCTTGGTCCGTATTTCTTTGTTTCTTACTCGCATAGATTTTCCTAAGTTGTATAAGATACCCGTTTTGACGCTATCGGAACACCTGCGCAATTTGCTGAAGGTCTTCTGCACTCGGAACGGCCACCCCAACCTTACGCACGACGCACGACGCAGTATGGGATGCAAGTCTCAATGCTTCGATACCAATTGGTCCGCAAGTCGCGCAAAGGGCGAGGGTCGCGATAACTGTGTCACCAGCTCCGGCTTCGTCATAAACCTCAACTCGAATAGCGGGAACGCTCTGCGTTTCGTGGTCATTTGCGACCACCATTCCGCTTGCACCAAGCGTAATCACCAGCGAATCAATTTCCAGTTTCTCTCGCAATTTTTTCGCAGTTTCGATTGCCATGTCATCAGTTATTGGATTCAAATACCCCATCGCGGAGGAAGCTTCGAATCGGTTTAGACTGACAACGTCCGCGCCTCTATAGTTGTGTGCAGAGCCCGGTTTTGCATTGGCGACAACTGGAACTCCGAGTTGTTTACCAAGAGCGACAATTCGTTCGATCACTGGTCCAGGAATAGCTCCTTTCTGGTAGTCGCTCAGGAGCAAAACGTCTCTTCCCTTCGCGGTCATCTCCACCCTCTTCACAAGGGCTTCGATCATCGCTGATCCAATCGGAGTTTCTTCCTCAATATCTATTCTAAGCACTTGATGGGAGTGATTTGCGACTACCCTCGTCTTGCGAGTGGTCGGTCTAGACGGGTCCCGGAAAATTTCAATTGGGCTAACTCCGCTCATTTTGAGCGACTCTTCGAGATTGTCGGCAGCAGGGTCGTCGCCGATGACGCCGACAACTCCGGTGTTGGCTCCCAGAGCCATGAGGTTCATTGCAACGTTGGCAGCACCACCAGGTACCGAAGAGACGCGGACCTGTTTGACCACAATGACCGGCGCTTCTTGGCTGATTCGGCTAGCTGACCCAAAAATGTATTCGTCCAGCATCAAGTCGCCAACGACGAGGGCAGATTTGCTCGGAAACTCAGCCAAATATTGCGGAACTCTCACGCCTCCACCATCGCCTGTCTCGTGCGGAGGGCGAAGAATCCGCCAACGATCATGATTCCCAAAGCCATTACATGGCCCTCCGTGAAGGGCGAATTTCCGATCGTCGTCGAGGAAGCACCAGCCCGAAAGAATTCATAGATGAATCGAGCCAATCCATGAAGGATCATCATCATCCCAAACGCAAAACCTTGCCTTGGGTACCGCTTCTCTAGCCAAAGTAACACGAATAGAGCCACGATATTCATGATCGAGTCGTACATTTGAGCGGGCACGTTTTGCTGGTGGTTCTCGAAGCTATACACAGTGAACGGGAATGCCGAGGTTGTCGGTTGACCGTGGCAACAGCCGTTCATCAAGCATCCGATTCGGCCAATTGCGTGGCCGACGAGAAAAGCGGGAGCGATAATATCAAGAAATGTTAGGGGCGGAATTCCTTTGCGTTTGCACGCATACACCGCCACCAAAGAGCCCACAATGAAACCTCCAAAGCTCGTTAAACCTTGGAATTGGATCGTGAGAAGTTCTTTGGGATGCGCAAAGTAGTACTGATATTCCTGGGCGATGAAGAACAATCGTGCGCCAAGGATTCCGCCAATGATCAGCCAAAATGAAACATCGACGACCTGATCGGGGGTGACTCCGTGCGAAGGAGCCCTTTTCCGAGCCATGGCTAGCCCGGCCAAAAGAGCGAAAACCATCGCAACTCCGAAACTCGCTAACTTAAAATTTCCGATTTGGAAAATGGTCGGATGCATATTTGTACTGAAGTTTACAATTTAAACGACGAATCGGTTCCGATATGCGGACTCATATCGGTCGATTAGCACCCGAATTTCTTCGGGATGCGCCTCGGCATAGCGCAAAGCGGCCTTTAATTCACTGATCGGAATTCCGGGGAAGTTCGTCATCAAATGATCGAGATTTCCGGATCGCTCGAAATTTCGATATACTTCCCAAACTGCGACTTGGCTCGAAACGAGCCGCGCAACTCCGCCAATCAAGTCGATGCGGTGGTCGCCGGTGTTTTGGAAGTGCTCGAGTTTGTCTTGCAAAACTTCGGGCGAAAGCTTTAACTGCGCCGAAGCATCTTCGATCAATAGGGTTCCGTCGGCGACGGCACGGATGGCAAGCTCCTCGTAAAGGAACGGATACCGGTTCCAAAGGGACTGAAGCAACTCCTCAAGCCGACCTGGGTTGAGTTGACCAAGCAATTCTAATTCTCGCAATTGCCAAGGCTGAAATTCACGCATTGATATCTTTCCAAGCGCGAACAACACTGGTCGCCTACTTATTATGACGCCCATTTCATCCGTGCCATCGTAGGTTTAGACTAAGAAATGGTACTGCGAAATGAACGATTCGATGCTCTCGAAGTATTTCTCGGGTTCTTCCCATCGTGCTTCCGAGTGGTTGCGACCCGCAAACGTCACCATCTCCTTGGGTCCGGCAAGGGCGGCAAAGTTCGCCTCGGCATGCGACAGCGGCGCCAACGAATCCGCGGTGCCATGGAGCACTAATGTCGGCACCGTCACTTTGGCGAGGGCTTTTGAAACAATTACCGAAAAAGGATTGAGTCCTGAAATCGGTCCACCGAGCCACGCAACCGGGTACAAGACCGCGCGAAGCTTTTTGCCGCCCAAGAAGAGCCACCAACCGTTGATCGCCTCGACCAGCCGGTCGTAACAAGAGTCCAAGATTAAGCCATTGGCCAAACCTGGATCCTCGCTTAATGCGAACGAACAGGCTACTGCACCCATGCTCGAACCCGTCAGGATGATCTTAGCGGCGGGATACTTCTTGCGGGCTTCGGCAACGGCCGAGGCTACCGCAGTTCGTTCGCGAAAGCCAAAACCAGATTTTCTCCCCTGCGATGCACCGTGTGCGGGAAAGTCGAAAAACAAGAACGCCATTTCACGGTCCTTAAACCGGGAGGCAAACGGGGCCAATTCTGCGCGATTCATCATGAACCCATGGCAGCAGATCATAACGACTTTTGGGTCATCGTGAGGAACCCACCACCCGTACAGGAGCTTTCCGGTGCCAGAATCGATGAATTCCACGCTGGTTTGGGCCGTCCCCATGAAGCCGGGTGATAGGAAGATTGGCGTCCGAAACGGGTACACGAAGCAAAATGTGACGCCAACCAGTGCCATGATATAGAGAATTGCGGTGATTATTAAGAACCAAATCATCTTTCAGGTTTGCGTTTTGAGGTCCGCTTCCGCAACAATTGTATTGGAATCCAATGTTTGCTCTTAACTTCTACTCAGATCTGTACGGCGACGTTTTAAAAAATAATCGAAAAACGGTTACCATCCGTATGGGCAACAAGGCGGACAAGTATTCCGAGGGAATGGTGGTCTGGGTCACAATTGGTCCACGATTTGGCCGACGTCAGAAGCTGTATTCAGCGATTATCGACCGAGTCGAAGTGAAACCGATTTCCGAATTGTCCCCGCGAGATATCGAGCGGGAAAGCCCCGAATTTCGCACCCAGGACGATGTGATTGGACTCCTGAGCCGAGTGTATGGCGACCTCATTACGCCCACGCACACGGTTACGGTGATTTACTTTAGCCGGATCGACGAGTAGGTTCGGTGTGCAAAACGACTTCCTTAAATTCTTTTAGAACGCCTGCTGGTTATCCAGGACCAAAGGTCCCTCCCTGGAGGGAGGGTGGATTCCGAGCCCAAGCGATGGAAGACGGGTGGGGGATTTTGATTCAAAAGGTTCAACCAACTCTGGATTTGAATCCCC
>JAYVXG010000617.1:0-3558 GCA_043785475.1 Armatimonadota bacterium | reverse complement strand
TTCACCAGATCAATCAGCCCTTCGACCGCGATATGAAAATCGACTCCGCCCGACGTCGCCGATACAAATCTTCCTTCCGGTTTCCCTTGAATCAGGTTCTGGACCCATGCTTGGGAGGACACGATCGCCTCATTACCTTTAAGATCGCCTTCGTAGTACACGCTTTCAACCTGTTGCATCGGCTTAAGATCGAGCTCTGCCCTCAAGGCACGTAAAGCTCTTGTAGCCGCAAAAACCGATGCAATTTCCTGCTCGGCTTCGAGTTGGTTGTGTGCAGACGCCAAAACTGGCCAATCGGTGGACATCAGGAACGGTGCCTTGCCTTCAAGTGGCAAATATTTGTACAGCTCTTCGGTGATGAAGGGCATTATCGGATGCAGCATTTTGATGAATGCTTCGAACGCTGTTAGTAGCACCCACTGAGGAGTCTCCTTCTGGTCCTCGCTGTATAGCCTTGACTTGGAAATCTCGATATACCAATCGCACACTTCGCTCCAAAAGAACCGATACAGCGCCTGACAAGCCGCTTGAAGATCAAACCGTTCGTAAGCAAGTTTGACTTCCTTTTCAGTCTGAACCAAGCGTGAAAGCAGCCATTTATCGACCGTTTCCAGATCCGTCGGCTTCTTCGGAACACCATCGACGTTCATCAGCACGAAACGGGTCGCATTCCAAATCTTATTGCAGAAGTTCCGCGCCTCTTCCGTCTTCTTTTCGCTGTAACGTAAGTCCTGATTCTCACCCGTCTGCGAAAGGAGCGTCCAGCGCAATGCATCGGCCCCAAGGGTAGTAATTACATCCATAGGATCAATTCCGGTTCCTAACGATTTGCTCATGCGCCTTCCGTCTTCCCGGAGAACGGTGGCATAAATCATGACTTCACTAAATGGCTTGGCACCGACGAGATCGAATCCCATCATCAGCATTCGAGCAACCCATAAATTAATGATATTTCTATCAGTTATGAGCACATTTGTCGGATAGAAACTAGACATATCTTCTGTCTTTTCCGGCCAACCAAGGGTTACGAACGGCCACATTCCCGAACTAAACCACGTGTCAAGTACGTCGGTGTCTTGTCGGACAATCTTGCTGTCGCCGGCTTGCTTCTGGGCTTCTTCCCAAGTCATGGCAACAAACAACTGATCGTCTTCGGTGTAGAACGCCGGGATTCGATGACCCCACCATAGTTGCCGCGAAATATTCCAATCACGAATGCTATCCATCCAAGCGAGAAAGATGTCCTTGTACCGCGCCGGGTGGAACGTAATTTCGTCCTGATTTACCGCGTCGATGACTGGCTTAGCCAGCTCGCCTTGTCGCGCAAACCACTGTTCGCTCAGCAATGGCTCAATAACTTCGCCGCTGCGATCGGACAAAACGATCGGAATTTCATGGTCGACAATTTCGACTAAGGCTCCGCACTCTTCCAAATCTTTAACGATTTGTTTTCGGGCTTCGTACCGATCCATTCCTTCGTATTTTTCGATCTTAGACGCCAACTCAGGTTCAAATTCGCGATTCCATTCAGCTGTAATGCGGGCGGAAAGGTCCAGAACGACTGGCATCAAAAGGTTGTGGCGGACGCCAACCTCGTAGTCATTTGGATCGTGAGCGGGTGTAATTTTCACCGCTCCGGTCCCAAATTCAGGATCCGGATAGAGGTCTGAGATCAACGGAATCTCTCGCCCCACCAGTGGCAAACGCAAAGTTTTACCAATCTTTCCTTCGTATCGCTTATCGGACGGATGGACCGCAACCGCGATGTCAGCCAGCATCGTCTCTGGCCTGGTCGTGGCGATAATAACCGATCCTGAGCCGTCCGTAAATTCATATCGGATGTGATAGAGATGCCCTTTTCGCGTCTCTCGCAGCGTTTCGATGTCCGAAACGCTGGTTTTTAGCTTCGGATCCCAGTTGACAACTCGCTTTCCGCGGTAAATATGGCCCTTGTTATACCAATCGACGAAGACTTTCAAAACGGTATTTGCGTAATGATCATCGAGCGTAAAGCGCAGCCGTGACCAATCAAATGCACAACCAAGTGCCTTTAATTGAGTTAGAATCGAATCGCCAGACTCCCCGCGCCATTGCCAAACTCGCTCGTTAAACTTTTCACGACCAATTTCGGCCCCGCTCGACCCTTCTTTCCGAAGCTGTTTTTCGACAACCGCTTGAGTCGCAATGCCTGCGTGATCTTGTCCTGGCAAAATAAGGACCCGTTTTCCTTGCATTCTCTGGAATCGACCAAGGACATCCTGAAGAGGGTAACACAACGCATGTCCCATGTGAAGGGACCCGGTAATGTTGGGTGGGGGGATGGTGATGCAGTACGAAGGCTTCGATGGGTCGTCCGAAGGAGCGAAAAGATTCGCTTGATCCCAAGCCGCGTACCATTTTGATTCAACGCTAGTCGCCTCGTAACGAGGCGGAAATTCGATATGTTCCATGTGTTTTTCAATACAACTCCATGTCTTGGGTTGCCTCTATAGGATACCAAATTTGGCCGGGAGTCGCGAAGCGACCAAGCGTCTCCCCTCGAACATGAAGTATTTTGGGTGACACTGATTCCGCGAGCAAGGCACGAGCGAAGCTTGTCAGTGTTTCTGAAGCGAGGTCTATACTTATTCAAGTGTTTCACGTTAAAATGTCTGGTGTAACATGGATCAGATGCAAAGGGGCTTCATTCTCGGATTCTTCACCGGACAAGGTAGCTTCGGCGGCGACGGACGAACGCCCCATCTTACGCTCCGTATGCATACGAAACACAAAGGTCTCCTAAAGAATCTAACCGACCTCCTTCCTGGCAGCCAAGTGTACGGACCCTACTCCCACGGCAACCGTGAGTACCTCCAGTGGATGCTCCGCGGCGACGACCTCGCCAAAGTAGTCAAAAGTGAATTGTTTGAAGATCTCAAAAATTGGGACGAATCCAGCTACCAACGCTACCGCGAAATGGTGACCACCTATTTCGTTGACGGCAAATTGAGGTTCCGGTCCAAAAAGAGGCGACGAATCACGTCCTCCAATGGCGGCTCCTCAACCGATAGCGATTGAACTTGAAAAGTCGCCAATATTCCTGTCAACGCCCCCGGAACCGCAGCTCGGGCCACTGCCAGGCAAGCAGTATTCCCATCGATGGAGACCACCGTCCCAAACTTCTCCAAGTCCGCCGCAACCGCATCAACCGATAGTTGCAATTGAATCTGAGTCTCTCCCGTATCCTTCGAAGCTAATGCGGCCAAAGAGCCATCGTAAAACACCGTGCCGTGATCGATGATGACTACCCGCTCGCACAACTCTTGCACATCTTGCATGTAATGACTAGTTAATACGATCGTCGAACCGTCCTCGCGATGCAACTCCTGCAAAAACTCTCGAATCCGTTTCTGCGAAACCACATCGAGGCCCAATGTCGGCTCGTCCAAGAAGATGACTTTCGGAGCATAAAGCAACGCCGCAACGAGCTCGCACTTCATCCGCTCACCCAACGAAAGCCGCCGAACCTGAGTATCAAGCTTGTCTCTGATCTGTAATGCTTCGACCAACTGGTCTAAA
>JAYVXG010000616.1:0-3585 GCA_043785475.1 Armatimonadota bacterium | reverse complement strand
TCAGCGTTAACCTTTCTCGGGGTGCAGTCGAAATGGCAAAGCAAAAAGTCATCGTAAAACGACTTGCGGCAATCGAAAATCTCGGGAGCATGAACGTGCTCTGCTCCGACAAAACCGGGACGCTTACCTTGGGTGTCGTGAAGGTTCACGGAGCCTTTGACACCGCTGGAAAGGAGAATGCAGACGTACTGGAACTTGCGCAAATAAACGCCTTGCGACAAGCCGGATTTCGCAATCCAATCGATGAGAGCCTCGCCGAATCGGCTCCTGCCGTAATTAAAGACAAGCCGGAATTAATCGCAGAAGTTCCCTATGATTTCATCCGTAAGCGACTCAGCGTATTGGTGCAAGGCGACGAGCCTCTCCTGATTTCGAAAGGCGCGTTTGATCCAATTTTGAGCACTTGCTCAACGATCGGTGCCCTAAAGGTGGATGCCGCAAAGGACGAAGTTCACGAACTATTTCTAAAGTATAGTGAGCAAGGCTATCGAGTGCTGGGGGTGGCGACCAAGAGTATGCCGAGAGGGACAACCTCCGTCAAACCAGAAGACGAGAATGGGATGTGTCTTCGCGGATTTATTGTTCTTGAGGATCCACTTCGACCTGAGATTTCGACAACTATCGCCCGGCTGAACAAACTTGGCGTCGAGTTAAAGGTGATCACGGGCGACAACCATTTGGTCGCTGAAAACCTTGCCAAACAAATGGGTCTCAAGAACCCGACACCTCTCACCGGAAAGGACCTTCAGGCGATGAGTGACTCTGCGCTCACGCATCAAGTTAAGAAGATTCAGGTCTTTGCGGAAATTGAACCGAATCAAAAAGCTCGCCTCATATTGGCGATTAAGCGGGCCGGAAACGTGGTCGGCTACATCGGTGACGGCATCAATGATGGAAGCGCACTCCACGCGGCCGACGCGGGAATATCGGTTTCAAACGCAGTTGATGTAGCCAAAGAAGCCGCCGATTTTGTGATGATGGAAGCCGGGTTGGGTGTGCTCATCAACGCCGTATTGGAAGGACGCCGCACCTTCACGAACACGATGAAGTACATCTTTATGGCAACAAGCGCCAACTTCGGCAACATGTTTAGCCTTGCTGGAGCCTCTATGCTCGTTCCATTTCTGCCTTTGCTCCCTAAGCAGGTCCTCTTGATGAATTTCATGACGGATATTCCGGAGATGTTCATTGCAGGCGACTCGGTCGATGAGATTCAACTTCAAAGACCGCAGCGATGGGACATCAAATTCCTTCAGAGGTTCATGATTGTTTTCGGCATCCTCAGTTCGGCCTTCGACTTTGCGACATTTGGCATCCTGCTATGGTTAAAGGTTCCAGAGGCCGTCTTTCGAACCTCATGGTTTGTCGAGTCGATAGCTTCGGCTGCCTTGATTGTTCTAGTCGTTCGTTCTCGGGCACCAATGTTCAAAACTCACCCTGGGGCGCGCCTGCTTCAGGCCACGTTAGCCGTAGTTGTCATGGTGTTCATTTTGCCTTTCACGCCGGTTGCCCCGTTCTTTGGACTCCAGGGTCTGCCTCCTGGATTGATGGGTGCAATCGTATTGATCATCTGCGTGTACATCACCAGTGCGGAAATCGCCAAGCACTTCTTCTACCGAGCGAAGGTGAATAATTAAGGTTTTCGGGCCCTATAGTTCCATTTGAACCGGAGAGTCTCAGACCAAAATATTAGAATGCTTTCCGGAATTTGGAACGGTTATTACAACCGGGTCGCTATGCGAGCGAACCCGAATACTTATTACTGCTCCGACCAGACCGCCGATAAGTAATCCAGCCAACTCAGTAGCAATTCCTTCCCTATAGTTGGCTACGCTAATATCTGGCGGCATCTTGACCCCAAGCGAAAACCCAAACGACCCGATCATCACGCCAATTACTCCACCGAGAACGGCGCCTGCAACACCATATCCGAGATAATTCCAAAACTTCATTGCTGATCCTTACTTCAACGTTAACAGTACTCCGCCCACGATCATTGCCGCTCCGCCTACTAGTTTGGCATCGACTTTCTCGCGCAGAAAGATGATGCCTAGTAGCATTGCGATGACAAAGCTCAATTTATCAATTGGGGCGACTCGTGCAACTTCGCCACCTTGTAGAGCGCGGAAATAGCACATCCACGATAGCCACGTTGCTACAGCCGACAGGCCCAAAAATGCCCAGTTAGACTTCGTCAGAGCACTAACCGAGGCTTGTTTCGAAGCCAAAGCCAACCCGAGAGAGAACACGAGGACAAAACCAACCCGAACGAGCAATGCCGTGTTTGCGGGAACTCCGTCCACGCCTTTTTTGGCCAGTACCGCCGTCATTCCTGCAAATAGTGCCGATAGCAGCGCCCAGATTCGAAAGTCCATGAATGGTAAGACGAAAGGAAGGAGCGATACGATTGGGTTCAAATGAGGATAAACATCGAAAGAAATTTCGATGAGCTTTCATTTTTGACGTGATATTTGAAAGTTTGCAAACATTCTTGTGGGCATAGTCAAATCAGCCCTTGGTTTATAAATCACTGCATGCCTTGCGGTGCCTCGTACTTCGGCTGGCAGGCGGCTTCGGCAGGTCTATAATTCCACTGAAATTAGCCGTGACTACGTGACCATGTCTTCAATTCGATTGAGAAAAAGGTCTAGGGCGGATGGATTTTGGGTGAAGAATAGGGATGGTTCGATAAGTTCGAGTTCTGAGAGTCGCCAGGTTCCCTCTCCGTCCATCATCAGGTCAACTCGTGCGTAGAGGATTTCATGCTTGATTGGCTCGATTGCGCGTCGAACCAGCGATTGGAATTCTCCGACTTCAAACGGGCCCTCGACGAGTTCTTCTTGTCCGGCGAAGCGAGGATGCTTTACGATTCGGTGACTCGGTTCGGAGCCAATGACGACGATGGACTGCTCGCCGACGGTGTTCACCGAATTCGAAAACGGCTGAACCATAAACTCTCGATGGCCGACCTGCCTGCTGAGCCACGCGATCGCCTCTTCGGTTTGGTTTGGCTCAAAGACACGAGTGTCGAGCGATCCAGCTCCAATTGCGGGTTTGATTACTGACTTTCCTCGAAGTAGCTCACGGAGGGAGTTGGCGTCGTCAGGATAGATCCAGTCGGTTGGAATGACCGGTAATCCGCGTGCGGCAAGGTCGTTCAAATACCGCTTGTTCAGGTTCGCCAGTATGATCTTTGCCGGATTCAAAAGCGTTGTTTGATCGTCTACGCTTTGAATCCATTCAGCAAACGCATCGACTTGCAGGGGATAGTTCCAAGTGGACCTAACAATGACGGCATCAAAATCGGACCATTCGACTGATTGGTTTTCCCGGGCCGCCAAATGGACTTCGTGCCCTCGGCGTTCGAACGCCGAAAGGGTCAAATCCTCATCGACGTCCGGCTCGGGGATGTTGAAGCATGTCGCAATCGCAAATTTCATGATTGTCTGTAGTGCTTAGTCGCAACTTCGCGCAATCTGGCAGCGGCTCGTTCAGCGGTTATATCGCGCTGGGGTTCGGCGAGCATTTCATATCCAACCATGAATTTCTTCACCGATGCTGAACGGAGAAGCGGAGGATAGAAGT
>JAYVXG010000615.1:0-3595 GCA_043785475.1 Armatimonadota bacterium | reverse complement strand
GAACGGCCGGCAATCGAAAGTCGATTGGGCTTGCGACAACGACCCTAACCAAGATCGGACTACAATCTTTCGGCATGGCGACTTTCGTTGCAGGAAATACGACGACGGTGATGGCGGTGGCGTATTTTGATAAGCCTCATACTCCGGAGGGAGGCAACCATTACGTGGGCGGCCGGTTGCGATCGGATCTTGCGTTGCTCGACTTCGCATACGCCGGTGACGACTACCACAACCATATGGAATGGCCGATCCCAGCATATACAGGCTTGCCTGCCCCAAATGGAAATCCGAAGGTTGTTGGTACCCGCATCCTCCCCGATGTGGGCGGCGGAACAAGTAACTATGCAAGTATGAATGTTTACGATTTGGGCAATCAACTAGCTTTCGTTCCGATCAGTGGGAATTATTACGACTTTAGTTCTCAAGCGGATATCGACAGCATTACTCATAGTATTCTTACGTTCATTTCGAAGTTTACTGCGACCGCACTTTTCCCCTAAATCAATAACGAGGAAGAGAAACAAATCTGACCTGGTTGGACTTGATGAAGTCCGACAAAGGGTCTTTGGCAGCTTGGCAAAGGCCCTTTGTCCATGAAAAGGCCTTCCGCCTATTAAATTCGGAACTGAAAGAGTCTACTAAAAAGCTCGATGACCATCTCCAGAATTGATCGGTTACTAAACCTTGTCACGCTTTGTCACGCATCAATTAGTAACATTATTTTGATAGGAGACACTATGAATCAGAACAAAGTACTTTTCATTCTTGTTAGTTTTAGCGCCGCAGCCATGGCCAACGCATCGCCCTTCGAACTCTTGCTAACCGAGAGTCCATCTGGGACGAATTCGAACACCGCCAATTGGCTTGGTATTGAGCGGTTTTCGTTTACGAATACTGGAAGCGCCGCAACGGCCCTTGCTGGCATCCCTGCGTCCGCCGTCAGCGATCCAGTTGGACTCTGCTTTTCAAATGGTGAACTCTTTGTGGGAAATCGGCATGGCAATTCAAACCCGAGCAGCGTTTCTCGATTCCTCTATAACGCATCTACGGATTCGTTTACCGCAAACGGAACAATCACTGGAAATGGACTATTTGGTGCTCATGGAACCAATATGCGCCCAACAACCAATGACCTTTACGTAGCCAACGTCAACACGGGCATTTCGATCTTTACGGTTTCGCCGTCAAGCGCTTCGGCCAACGGAACGATCTTCGGGGGTGCCATACGAGATGTACTGTTCTCGGCAAATGGCAGCAATCTTTACGCCACCCAGGGAGTCAGCGGAACAATAATGCGCCACGATTTCATCACAAACTCGGATACGAATTACTCCATCTCTGGCGCGTCAGGGCTGCACTTTGGCGCATGGAGAGGGAGCCATCTTTTCGTCAGCGATATTTCTGCAGGAGAGGTTTTCGATATCGGGTTTGACGCCAATGGCGCTATAACGAGTAGTTTAGGAGTCGCCGCCGTAACTGCCGCCGGCAGCGTGGCATTCAGCCCCGACAACCAAGAAATGTTTGTTTCCAGTCACACCGGAAACTTCATCAAACGATTCTTGTTTAATTCAACAACTCAAAATTGGGATTTCCAAAGTCAGATCAACACTGCGACCAACATTGGCGACCTTCAAATTGTTGCAGTTCCAGAGCCATCATCGGTGGCTATCCTCGGCGTTGGTGTGGTTGCTTTGTTGCGACGACGGCGTAGCAAATTGAATTCGACCAAGGGTTGATCGATCCGCAAACCCTGAATTGCCTCTGTCGTTACTCGTCAGAGGCTTTTTTTATGGTGGCGCTACTTTTCATCGCCGTCCACGACCTCAAACATTCTCCGAAGGCGCTCCTTCTCTCCTCGTTCCTTTTCTCGCGTGCGGACATCGGTTAAGTAGGCTTCTTTGCGTTCGACCTCGCGCATTCGCTGAGCCGCCATCTCCTGGGCATCCTTTCGGTCGGCAAAGACTTCGCCAAACTTAATCCCGCCGGAATTAAGAAGAGTTTGGACTGAGGAAACCGTTCCCATCAGACCGAAGATGCCCACAAAAGCGTTGCCGGTTAATGCCCAGTAGATGATAAGCAGCGGGGACACGACTAGCCCAAGATGGCCAACCGCCCTTGTTGCCTTGCTATCGGTCATGTTTCGAGAGAGAATGGCTTGCGCGCCGTTTCCACCGTCAAACGGCAGACTCGGAATCACATTCAAGAATCCCATCCAAATATTGAGGACGCCCAACGAATATATCAACCACCATTGTTCGAAAGCCTCAGTTCCAGAGGCTGCACCCTCAAATTCCACGCGTCCAACGATCAAACACACAATGCCCAAAATGAATGTCACCGCTGGCCCGGCAAGTGTTATGACCAACGATTGTTTCCAATTTCGCTCTCCACTCGAAGTCGCAAATCCGCCGAAACCATGCAACATAATCGACAGTCCCTTCAAGTTGTATCGCTTCGCAGCGAGCGCATGTCCAAGTTCGTGGAGCAAGACCGACAAGACGATCAAAATCACAAATTCGAACGCATGAGCCGGATCATCTTTCCGGCTCGCAACAACCGGCCACAAAAAGAACAGCATGGAAATATGCAAGCTGATCGGAATGCCAAACAGCTTGCCAACCCGAACCGACCAATTGAGAATTGAATTAAGCTTGGAAAAGTTCATGGCTAGTTGGTCGTTGGACAATTGCCAGCACTCGAAAAGGTTAGGCTCGCAATCATAATCGAAGCCTACCTTCCGACTGCTTGCTGCGCTTCCAATCACCGGTAATATCAAGGCACAATGCCTGAACTTGAAGTCCTCCGCCCTGCGAGTGCACCTCCCGCGCTTGGGCCCTATTGTCCGATGATCCGGGTCGGAACCTTGATCTGGGGTTCAGCCCTCGCCGGAGTCAACCCCACAACTGGAACCCTCGCCGGCAACACGCCCTACCTCCAGACCAAACAGGCCCTAAAACTCATGCGGGAGATGCTCGAGGAGAACAATTCCGACCTAAATCATGTTGTCAGCATGACCATTTTCCTCAAAGACATGGCTGACTTCTCCGAACTCAATCGAGCCTTCATCGAAGCCTTTGGCGATCACAAACCAACCCGCTCTGTCGTCTCCGTCGTCGATGTCCCAAAGCAAGGAGCCTTGCTAACCATGAACTTCGTGGCGGTTACGAAAAGTGATTGAACCAAAGTATCCAGTGTTAACGGGAGGGAGATTAGAAGAGTCTCATCCAGGCATGGATGTCTTTCGCCAGATGCCACCGATTCGAGTGTCGCGTTCCTATATTTGGATTTCCTATTCAGTCGCAATCTTGACCTTTTCACTTGTTGCATTTGGACTTACACGAGAAGGAATTGGCTGGTTAATAACTGGGCTGGCCGCCACAGTCTTATCGGTTTCAATTCTCACATTCTTGGCTCAACAACTGTCCCTCAACTTAATGACGAAACAGGCTACTCAAGATCGTGTTCAATTGAATGCCAGAGGGCATGAGCAACACGTCGGAGTTGCGTATTGCAACAATATTTGGTCATTTAGGGGAGAAACTAGCTGGGATCGAGGATTTGTCTCTTGTCAGAATGCGGTCTTAATATTTCGGGG
>JAYVXG010000614.1:0-11536 GCA_043785475.1 Armatimonadota bacterium | reverse complement strand
CCGATGACCTCCAAAAGGGCTGGCGACCCGATGTGCTCCACAAAGGAAAGTGGTTCTCGCTAACCGCTCGCTCGGTTTTCTATCGAATCGCGAACACCTCACTACCGACGGACGTTTCCGACGAAGGTCACGTTTCGCCAAGCAATACGTCTTCGCCCGATGGAAAGGTTGTCAAGGTTCCCGAGAGCATTCTAACGTGGGACGGGTGGAGCCTCGCCGCTCCCAAGCCCGTTAGTCCGCTGGTTGATCGCAGCATTCAGGACGATTCCGTTCCAAATACGTCAGCAATTTCTTCCATTGCCGAAGCTCGCGCTCACAATTATCAGCCGGACGAAACCGACAAGCATTATCGACTAAATTACTTTGCGGAACCGGCAAAGGGCTCGCTTCCCGCCCTTCGGTTTGGCGAAGTTTACGCAATCCGGTCCCGGTCAGTAGATCTGGCAGGGAACAGTTTGCCGCTTTCGTCAAAAGAGCCAACCGGTGCGTCTCAGACCATCACTTATCTTCGTCACGAGCCAATTCTTCCGCCTTCCGTGCACCTTCACGAAAGTGCCGGTCCTGGGGAGTCAGCCTACGTTGTTGCGGTTCGAAAATTCAGCGATGGAAAAATCGGCTCGAAAGCTTTGCGATTCCTCTATCCTCCGGTCGGTGGATTTAATATGGGGGAGCTTCATGGAAAGTTCGATTTGTCGAATGGCGCACCCGACCCTGGATTCTGGGACAAGGTTTCGGCGGTGGACACCCGAAAAGAGCTTAATGAAGTTATTTCATCGGTCAATGCTCCCCCCATTCCGTATCTGATCGATCCAGCCTGCATCGGAGCCGCGATCAAGCGCGAAGGCCGGGCGGCAAAGCCAACCGATATCGCCACGACTGGATTCCTTCCCGCAAATGCCTGGATTGACGCGCAAGCATCAACCCTCTCACTAGTGCCGGGCGCAGCATTTAAGATGGATAGTGCGAGCGGAGTTCAAGGAATTGGACTGACCCTAGCTCCGGGGCAGGACATAACGGTTAGCCTGAGTTCGACGACCAACGAAGAGTATCTACCGGTTTTTGAACAGACTCGCTGGATAGAAAAAGCCCTGCAAGCGAAAGGGGACAGCTTGACTAGAGTCGCTAGAAGCCCGAAATTCAGTCAACGTATGGAGACTCACCGAGCTCACAAACCGTTCAATTTCGAAGCGGTGGCACATCGACCAATTATGGTGAGAGTCACGCGAGAAGCCGCTCCTGAGTCGAGTGCACAAAAAGCCCTAGAGGCGTGCCTAAGAGGGCAAAATTCTGCCCTCACTCCGACTCGAACGGTTCGCGTGGTCTACGCGACTCAGGTGCCCGAGCCGGGATTCAAGTTCGAAACAATCAACGTCACGCGTGAACCAGGAACGAGTGCCAAGTTCGATATGCACGGCAACGTCCACGGTTGGAGCACCGAGGAGCTTGAATTTACGATCCATTATACGGACCCGGTTGATGATCTTTTGGAGCACCGTCGAAAAACTGTCAGTTCGAACCATGATGCCAAGATCGCCGATTTGCACCCAGGATATATAGACACAACTGCCGTGAATGGTTGGTATGCCACCGAAGACATCGAATTTCACGATACGAAATGCCACATTGTTGAAGTTATTTCGGTGGCAAAAACCCGATACGCCGACTTCTTTCCAAACGTGCCTCACGTCAAGCTGGTAGAAAATCGAGCCCGCGCCCGTGAAGTCGGAGTCCAGCCGTTAAAAGGGTTAATCGTTGTAGACGGCGTTGTTGGCGACTATACCAAAACATACATGGTGAACAATGTTATCGTCCCTTCTTCGAAGCAACCTGATAAGCCCCAAATTGAATATGTGCTTCCTGCGATGACTTGGGCCGGTGAAACGACGCCCACTGGAAAAGTGAGTCGCAAGCGAGGAAATACGATCCGAATTTTCCTTCGTCGGCCGTGGTTCTCAAGTGGAGTCGGCGAGAAACTTGCGGTCGTATTGCCTGATGGATCCGGCACGAATTCTAACAATCCAGACTACTTCTACAATTCGACAATTGGCTTTGATCCGGCTTTTGAATTTAGGGACGGTGCGCTGAACCTTACTGCTGACCATTTCTTAAGAAATTCGGGGGTCGTGAGTCAAGTTCCCATTGCTGAGCTGGGGGCAACGGCGACACTAGTTACTTACGATCCCCGATTCGACGACAATCTTCAACTTTGGTATGTTGACGTCGAAATTGATCCCCTGAATGAGTACTACACGCCCTTTTTAAGGCTGGTTGTCTGCCGCTATCAACCAAATTCAACCGAAGGAAACCACACGAGCGCCCTCGCGGTGACGGAAATTACTCAACTTCAACCTGACCGAATTGCGCTGGTGGTAACGGTTCAGGCGCGAAAGAGCTACCGTATTTTCTACAGCGGAAACCCCGGCAAAACGGCAAGCAGCGAAAACGTTGTCTTTGGCACTTTAGAAGTGCAGGCCTCCGGCGGTATTGATGCGCCGTGGGCTCCAGTCATGAGCGAAAATACGCCGTACGAATTCTACGTGCCGTTCAGCAAAGGGCCTTTTGGATTCTTTGATGGAATTCCGAACCTGTATGATTGGGGAAGCCATGCTGAAAATATTGCAAAGCTCGCTCTAGGTCGTCCAGGTGTGGTTGAACTCCCAAGCTCCGTAGGCGAGTACCGCGTGGTGCTCCGAGAGTACGAAATTCACCCAAGTTTGAACGGCGATCCTCCAATCGCACTCAGCAATCCGGGCATTGCGGGCCGGCTCGTCCATGCCGATGTGCTGTACCTGACCTCAAGCCCTCCGGCACCTCGCGGTGGACGGATTGATCAATAGGTACAACCTGATCGAGCAGTGCAATCATTGCAAAGACTGAGGAGGTTTCGCTCCTCAGTCTTTGCAATTTCTATCCACGGACTGTCTTATTTTCCTTTCAACTTGCTGGCATCGACCGAATGAACAGTTACAAGCCGTACTGGACCGATGAGCCCAGAATCCAGCAGCGGTGAGTTCTTGTCGTAGAATTTCCACGTTGTAAATGCCACGCGCTTGGTCGGTGGTCTCGGAGTCCCATCGAGAATCCATTGCGGCCACTCCGCAATTGGGCCACCATTGTATTTCGCCTCGGGCGGATACTGGTCGTCGCCGATTAAGCGATTTGGCCAAAGATTGGTTACCTTCACCACCAACGCGTTCGAGCCAGACTTGAGGTATTTCGAGACATCAACTCGGAACGGTGCCTTCCAAAGGGTTTCGAACTTGTGCCCGTTGAATTCCACTTCAGCGAAATTCTTAACCTTGCCTAAGTCGAGCCAGATGGCCCCACCTCCGACCGAGCCGCTCGATTGAAACGACGACTCATAGGCTGCGGTTCCTGAGAAGAATTTAACTCCATCGACCGTTGAATCCGTCCAAGACGCCAGCTTTTTCATCGTGATCATGCCCGGCGCTCCCTTCTTCGGCGGGAACTTCACGGTCCATGGTTGATTGAGGGTTGTCACCATTGGAGAGGCGACATACATACCGCTGGTTCCGTCCGAACGAGTGAATTTGATCTTCCCTTTCTTCCAAAGTTGAATCGATCCGTTAACTACAAGAAAATGGGGAGGTGCGTCGTCCGGGCCCTGAGCCATGAATTCGAGCGATCCATTCTCGGCAATTTTCTTGTCGAAACGTTTACCGTCAACGGTGTAAACAATGTGAAGCTGCTTCACTTTATTAAAGGTTGGGTCGCCGAAATTTGAGTTATTCGCCCCAATTTCGGTCTCATCATGCTCAATCAAAGACTTCGCTTTTTCGGTGACATCAACGCCGCCCGATCCGTCGACGGCTTCGTAGCGGGCCGAAATAACCTCGACCTTAGGCGGCTTCGGCTCGACCATGCTTTCTCCCATCCAAACCAACGACGTCAGGTGTTTTGCAGTCGAGGCTCGTCGGAAAATTACAAACGTTGATCCTGCCGATTCAAGACGCATTGAGACTTTTGTTCGTCCCGCTTTGCTGTCCCAAACTGGTGCGACTTCGGTGGTGCCTGTTTCCGGGTTCCACAGTTCGGGCTGGCGGTCACCAGTCCGGAACGAGATATCCAAGTCCACCGGCCGATACGCTGGGTTCGCGACAAAGTAAATGTCCGTTCCGCCGTCTACCCGGTGAATCCAGTTAATCGGTCTGGTTGAGGTTACGTCGGGCGTTATGTGCTTCTCGGCGAGAACCTGCCTAAGGGTTTGGTTGCCGTGAACCTTTGTCCAAACTTGATCGGCAGACGCGGTAAACGCATCGTCGCCCTTCGGATAGTCCGAGAGGCTCGGTGATTTCAGTGGTTTTGGACCCACAATGGTCGCGCCTTGGCGAACCAAATCAGCGATCTTTGCCAAAGTCTTCGTCGTCATCCACTTGCTCTCGGGAAGCATCAAAACCTTGTATCGCATGCCGGTCGGCAGCACGATTTGGCCGTTCTCGACGTACATTTGATGCAAGACCGTCGCATCGCAACCGTCATAGTCATAACCTTCCGGAACCGTTGTTCCCTTCATTAGAGGAAGATCATTTGGTCCCTCTTCCCCGGTAAAGGCAACCACGTCGGCGACGAATCGTCCGGACTGCAAGAGGTACTGGCTCCGAGTGATGTACTTCATCCACGCCTGTCCCTGATCCCACCATGTGATGGTTCGATCGAGGTTCATACCCCACGGACCCATCGTCATTCCCGGTTCGAGGTCGAGCCAAGGCTGATGAGCATAGCGGTGGAAGATGTAGCGATTGATTCCAAGTGTGAAAATCTTATCGCCGAGAGCTTTGATCGAATACGGGTCAACCAGCCACCGTCCGCGAACGTCGTCCGCAGTAAATGATTCCGCGCCGACGACGGGCTTTCCGTTTGTGTGAGCCGCAGAGGAGGCAAGCTTGGTTGACTCTTGGGCCATTCCGTTGGGCACCCAAAACTCGCCCATTGGAATATCGGCGAGGCCGCTCACCTGAAGATTATCGAACGAACCATTTCCGTATCCTTCAGTTGAGAACTTCAGGCCATTCTTGTGGCAAAGCTCCTTAAAATAGGCAAAGTAGTTATCTGAAAAGAGGTCGCATATCGTGCGTCTCATATCCCAGAGGAACCGCTCGGTTTGCTCGCCGCTCTGTACGATTCGACCCGTAATCGCAGGAAGAAAAGGCATCGGGTCGTACCCGCGCCGCTTCATAAACTCTTCGCGAAACTTTGGCGTCCAGTTTTGGCTACCCACTTCATAGCTGTCAATCAAGGCATTGTTGAGGCCAAATTTTGAGACGGGGCCGTTGTCTTTGAGCACGTCCGCCATCATGCCACTCCAAAAATGATCCATGGCGGTTCGACTGAGTTTGTCGACTTCAGGTCCACGTCCAGCCTCTGGAGAAGGAGAATTGACCGCCCCAGTTGGGGTGTGACCCATCCGAATGATCGTCCAGTCACCGTCGGGCACGTTCCAAGAAACTTTGCCATTGACGTCGAGGGTGAGAGTGATAATATCCTCTTTTGAGGACACGGCACCCGATGGTATGTCCGTAAATTCAGGTGCCATTCGGTCTCCCCGGTCAAATCCAGCTTTGGTTCGAATGTTTGGGTTTCGGTAGTTTCCATCGGAAGGCTTTCGTACCGCATAGACGGCTATATCTTTGTAATAATTGAGCTTCGACTGAGGTTTCGCCAAAACTCCTTCAAACCGCTTGGGCCCTGCAACGGTCGTTTCCGACCAAGTCAAAAATTGCATTGCGTCTTCGGGTTTGACCCACGGTCCGCCACTGCTGGACCAGCCGCCGCAGTTGTGCACGCAGATTTCCATATCCAGACGTTTCGCCTCTTTGAACGCCCACCCCATGGCTTCTTGCCACTGCGGGGTCATCATTGGCGTTTTGCCGATCGGAATTCCGACTTCGACGTTGAAAATTTGGGCTCCACCCAGGCCGATTTTCTTCATCGCTTCGAGGTCGGCCGTGATGCCTTTCTTGCTGATATTGCCATTGATCCAGTGCCACCACGTGTGCGGCTTCGCCGAATTCGGCGGGTTCTTAAACCCATTTTCCAACGACGATTGGGCGAAAAGAAATGAGGCGAAAGCAACGACAGAAAGACTCGCAAAAATACGGCGGTTAACCCACATAAGACACTTCCGCCATGTTACCTATTCAGAGGTCGAGTTGCCGCAATGCGTCCGCTAAAATAGCGTGATCTTCCTCTCGTCCCACGGTAATGCGAATATATCGATCGAGGGGAGACAGGCCTGGTTTCCGAATGAAAACTTTTTGCTGGCGAAGACCATCCACAATAGACTCGGCGCGCTCTTTGTTTCCTGCATCGCCAAGCAAAAAGTTCGCACTGGAACCCAAGGTGTACAAGCCAAACTTCTCCAGCATAATCGACAAATCATATTTCCCGAGACGGTTCTGTTCCCTCACCCACGCAAGGTGATTTTGGTCTCGCAGAGCGGCCAAGGCTCCCGCCTGAGCCATCCGATTCACCTCAAAATGGGGACGGATTCGATTGAGTGGCTGTAAAGTTTCTGGATATCCAATTGCATAAGCGACCCTGGCTCCGGCGAGACCGTGCGCTTTTGAAAAAGTCCGAAGGCGGATCAATCTTGGGTCGGAGAGGTGGAACGGGTCAACAAATTCGACGTACGCTTCGTCGAGGATTATAAGGACGTCTTGAGGAAGGCGATCGATGAACGCCTGAATGGCTTCGCCCGAATGAAAATGCCCCGATGGATTGTCGGGGTTCGCCACGTAAACCGCTTTAGCTTGGTTTTGAATGACTGCTTCGACAAGCCCTTCCAGATCGACGTGAAAATCGCCATAGGGAACCTGGATTAACTCGCCGCCGACCGCGTCGATAAAGTAGTTAAAA
This sequence comes from Armatimonadota bacterium, assembly GCA_043785475.1. Taxonomy (GTDB): domain Bacteria; phylum Armatimonadota; class Fimbriimonadia; order Fimbriimonadales; family Fimbriimonadaceae; genus Fimbriimonas. The sequence continues at coordinate 4,660 of JAYVXG010000614.1, read as the reverse complement.
GTTGGATAGCTGCCGAGAGTGGTCACGACTTTGTGACCAGGCTCTAAAAATGCAGAGGCAATATGTCCGAAAAGCCCGTCGATGCCGGGACCGACAACAAAGTGATCACAAGTCAAAGAAAATCGAGCTGCGAGTTCGGATCGTAGCTCATACGACGTAGGGTCGCCGTACCATTGGGTATCGGCAGCGGCTTCGGCCATTGCCTCGATTGCGAGTGGCGAAGCCCCAAATACGCTTTCATTTGCCCCTAGGCGCGCGAGAAATTTAAAGCCGAGTTGGCGCTCAAAAACCTCGGGCGCAGTAAATGGAATTGCATCCGGCAACTGAGCGACAATTCGAGTTGGAACCGGCCTGATCACCCGTTCATTTTACGCGCTATTTGTCGAAAGCTTCTTTGTTGCCTTCTTTGATCTTTTCGGATGCGACGGCAGCTGTGTCTTTGGACTTGTCAATTTGACGCTCGTAGGTACCTTTTTCGCCGGGTCCACCAATGGTAACGACTTCGCTCTTTCCACAGCCGATCGCGGCGAGGACGAGAATTCCTAAAATTGCAAACTTCATGGAGGGGTTATTCCATGAAACAGGGCAAAGTGCGAGGGCAAGGGCGAATCAAAGATAACGGGGCCATTGCCACTTATTGGCACTTGAAAATCGGACGGAAATTGCTTGGATGCAATAGATTATTCCTGGTGCGTTCAGAAAGCAACTTTCAACCCATAGCCAACTCGATGTCGATGGGCGATTGAAACCCAAGTAATAGGGCAACACGATGATGAGGCTGGGCACCCCGGTGATGAGCATCAACCCTGTAACTTTGAGCCAGCGAAGCTGTCTTACCTGTGATTTCGAGAGTTCGTACTTTTCATTTCCATTGGCGGCATATCGTTGCGCTGCTCGGATTGATCGATAGTTGATGAATCCGATCAAGGTCAGAAGGATGCTAATCGTCGTGAAGACGAATTGTTCGCCAGGGCCTTCAAATAGAGAAAATACGAATAATCCGAACTGATAATATAGCTGCACGCTTCCCTCGCTACGGTTATCCCTTCATCTTTCGTCGCTGCGCTGAGATGACTTCGGTGTTCATTCCCGCCCAGTGCAACATGCCACCGTACCGCCCGTGCTCCATCTTGATGCACTTATCGACCACCGCAACCAACCCAGCCCCTCGAGCGGCTTCTGCGGCCTCAAAATTGATGATCCTCAGTTGCATCCAGACTGCTTTTGCACCGATCTTGATAGCATCCTCGACAATCCCAGAAATCTCGTTTGACGGACGAAAAATATCGACAATATCGACCAGAAACGGAATGGCTTCGAGCGTCGGATATGCTTTCTCGCCAAGGATTTCTTCGGCTTTAGGATGCACCGGCACGATCGTGAACCCTCGGTCTTTCAGATACGAACCGACCATATTGCTCGCCTTGGTCTTCTCGGTACTGAGGCCAACAATTGCAATCGTCTTGGCGGTCCCCAAGAGCTCCTGAATTGCTTTGCCGTTCTGATACATTTCCCGTTGTTCGGGAGTGAGTTTCGTGTTCAGAGAGATGTCGCAAACGAGAGTAGACATGATGGTTTATACGTTGGCTAAGGCTTGGTCGAGGTCCCAAAGCAGGTCGTCGGTTGTCTCGAGACCGACCGAAAGTCGAATCATGGCGGCAGAAATTCCTGAGCTCGCCATTTCGGCGTCGCTCAGCTGCTGGTGAGTGGTCGATCCGGGATGGATGACTAAACTTTTGGCATCGCCCACGTTGGCGAGGTGAGAGAAGAGTTGAAGCGATTCGATGAACCGCTTCCCGGCTTCCCTGGCATCCGCGCCCCCCGGATTGATATCGAACGACATGACCGCACCCGGCCCTTTGGGAAGGTATTTCTTGGCGCGGTCGTAGTGCGGATGGCTCGCGAGTCCAGCGTAGTTCACTTTCGCGACTTTCGGGTGAGCTTCTAAGAATTTAGCAACAACGAGTGCATTCGAAACGTGCCTTTCCATTCGAAGCGAGAGCGTCTCTAATCCCTGCAATAACATGAATGAATTAAATGGCGAGATGCATGCGCCGGTATCGCGGACGGTCTCGGCTCGAAGCTTCATCAGGAATCCGTAATGGCCAAACGTATCGAAAAACTTCAGGCCGTGGTACGAGTCAGTCGGCTCGGCGATAGTTGGATACGTTGAGAAATCGAAGTCTCCCGAGTCGACAACGACACCGCCAATGCTCGTCCCATGGCCGCCGATAAACTTGGTCGCCGAGTGGATCACGATGGTTGCGCCCCACTCTATCGGGCGGCAAAGATACGGCGTCGCAAACGTACTGTCAACAATTAAGGGAAGTCCCTTGCTCTTCGCGAGGTCTGCGTAACCCGAAAGATCCGCGATACTCCCAATTGGGTTACCGATGATTTCGATGAACAAAGCTCGAGTCTTCGGGGTGATTGCTTCTTCCCAGGCAATGAGATCGTCGGGATCGACAAACGTCGTTTTGACCGACAGCTTTTTCGCCGTATGGGCGAGCATCGTAAGGGTTCCGCCGTACAGCTGTGACGAGGCAACGATCTCGTCGCCCGGACTGCAAAGGGTCATGATTGTGCCGAATTCTGCGGCCATCCCACTCGCAACAGCAAGGGCTCCGGTTGCGCCTTCGAGCGAGGCAATCCGCTCTTCGAGGACTGCAGTGGTTGGGTTGCTGATGCGCGAATAGATGTTGCCGTACTCTTTCAGCTCGAATAGGTGAGCTGCTTCTTCGGCATTACTAAACACGTATGAGGTGGTTTGGTAAATCGGGACGGCGCGGGCACCAACGTACGGATCAGGAATCTGCCCGGCGTGAAGCATCTTCGTTTCGAATCCAAATTGTCGCTTACTCATACTCGGATGAACTCCTTAACCTGGGGAATGCCGTGGAGTTCTTTAAGGGTCTCAGTGGTCGGCCGTTGGGGTTTGTCGCGATCCATGCTCACGATGCAAAGGAAGCCGAGTTCTTCTCCGTTTGTTGCGCGAAACTGGTGCCAAGTCATCGGGGGAATGTGAACTACGTCGTGCGTGTTGATGGGCGTAATCGTGTCGCCAACAAATACTTGGCCCGAACCGCGAATAATCATGACCGCGTGCTGGTGCTGGTGTCGCTCAAGGGTCGAGTGACCATCGGCTAGCATCTCAAAGTAGCGAAATTCGACTGGCAGATCGTTGCTGCCTTGGAAAAGTGTCTGGCGAGAGATGCTTTTGAAGTGGGTTCCACCATCTTCTTTGTAAGGGAGGACATCGACGCCATGCCAGCGAAATTTGTCGGAAGTGTGCCTAATCATGGGTGCGGTGGGAGCCATTTGATTCTACGTTCGAATTGGCTCGGGGATTTCCTGTGATGATTATACTTGTGGCTAGAGCCAGCAACCGGCAGAGATCAATCTATGGTCGATCCCTGCTGCCTGTTCGTTGACTCCTGTCTAAACCCCGTAGCCTTTCCGGTAAGCCGGACGAATGAGGGAATCGTACTCGGTAGTGCCCTTCACTTGCATTCGTTTCGCATCCCATTCGAGGCGAGGACCATTGGCCCAGATCGCCAAGTTACCAACCAAAACCGCTTCAGCAAGTGGCCCTGCGTAGTTTGGGAAATTCGAAACCGCAGGCTTGCCGCCGAGCGCCGCCCGCGCAAACTCCGCCATATGACCCGGGGATTCGTCGACGACAACATCCGGAATTGCGGCGCCACCAACGATGTGGTACTCGGTGTTACTTTCGTGGGGGCTATAAATGGTCGCCTTTTCGCAAACCACAATGACACCGTTGCCGGGGTAAGTGAATTCAGGTGCCAAATCGGGATCTGGCTTGCGACCGCCGTCGTGCCAAGTTAGTGTAAATGGCGGTCGGTCGCCCAATTTCGGATACTCGTAGTGAACAATCGCCCAGGTCGGGAAGGTCTCTTTGTTGTGACCGCTAGTCTCCGCGCGGACCGCAATCGGCGAGCCAAGATCGAGGGCCATATGCGGCATGTTGAAGATGTGACAACCCATGTCGCCGAGAGCTCCGGTACCAAAATCCCAATATCCGCGCCACGAAAACGGGTGGTAGCCCTTGCCGTACGGTCGCTCAGGACGAGGACCCACCCACAGTTCCCAATCGAGGTCGGTCGGGGCGGTAGCTGGCTCGGGTCGAGGTGTGCCTTGAGCCCACATACCGCTTGCTCTGTTGGTCCAAAGGTGGATTTCTTTGACCGCACCATAGTGGCCAGACTTGATGAGAGAAGCCATTTTTCGCATCGGAGTGCTGGCGGTACTGTTGTTGCCCATTTGGGTTGCGACTTTCTTGTCACGGGCAATTTTTGCTAATTGGCGAGCTTCCCAAATGGTTCGGCACAGCGGCTTTTCGCAATAGGTATGGATTCCTTGTCGCATGGCTATAGCTGAGGCGATCGCGTGGTGGTGATCGGGAATGCTGATAACGACGGCGTCCATTTTGCCTCGCATGGCTTCAAACATGAAGCGGTAGTCATCAAAGCTCGATGCTTTCGGGTGCTTCATCATGCCCTTCGATCGGCTAGTGGCGTCAACGTCACAAATCGCGACGATATCACCAAATTGCGCAGCGGCTTCCATTCCGCTGGAGCCTTTTCCTTCGCACCCAATGATGCCAAACCGAAGTCGGCCGGTTTTGGCTGGGTCTTGTGGA
>JAYVXG010000613.1:0-3598 GCA_043785475.1 Armatimonadota bacterium | reverse complement strand
AAACTCCCTGAGACTCTCACACGTTTGCATGCCGCTGGGCTCCATTCGATTCCCGGTGCTGGGGGCGAAATTTTGGTAGACCGGGTTCGAAATATCATCGCGCCATACAAGGATAAGACAGAGGATTGGCTAGCCTGCATGAGAACTGCCGCCAGCCTTGGGCTAAAAGGCACCGCGTCAATGATGTTTGGCCATATCGAAACTCTCGATGACCGAATCGAACACCTATCTCGCATCCGGGACCTTCAGGACGAATGTCAGCCATTCCGAGCATTTGTCACTTGGAACTTTCAGCCAGAAGACACCTTGCTCCAGATTCCGCAAAAGGCTTCCGCTGCGGATTACTTGCGAACCCTTGCCGTTTCCCGAATATTCCTCGATAACTTCGACAACATCCAACTCTCGATCCTTACTCAAGGACCAAAGATTGCCCAAATGGGGCTGAAGTACGGAGCAAACGATTTTGGTAGCGTCATGATCGAGGAAAACGTAGTCTCTGCCGCCGGAAATAAGTTCATCCTAAACTCTGAAGAGTTCGAGCGGCTTATCGTGGATGCTGGATATGAAGCGCGAAGACGAAACACTCGGTACGAACTAATATAGCGTTTCTTTGCGAGTCCACTTCGATACTTGAGGAGGGATCTAGAGATCGAGGAAATTATCCGCCTTGCACGTGTTAGATTCAAGAGGAGATCCTTGTGGCTAATGTGTCAGCCCAGTTACTTAGAATATCGCCGAGTCGAGGTCCGCGAATTTGCTCTGTCAACAAGCCTTGCCAAGGTTGAGGTCTAAACCGATTTCGCCCCACCTGCATTAACTTTTCAGATGAAAGCGTCTATCATTATATGGTGCAAATTCCTTTCTGGTGGCTAGCCGTTTCTGGAGTGTTCTTCTTCATCAATGCAATATTCTTTTGCGTGCTTATCTTCGCGATGGTCAAGCTTCTCGAAGTCGCGAAGGAATTAAAGCCGAAGATCGACCGTATCTCGGATCGAGTTGATTCCATCTCCGAAAAGGTCGACGCCATCGCGGGCGATGTTCAGGGCCGAGTCAAAGCAATTGGAGATACTTCCAACAAAATTGCCTCGTCAGCTGACCTCTTGAGTTCGATAGCCAATCAAGGAGTAACAAAATTCGCTCCATATATTGCGACCTTCGGATTGGTACTGAGGGGCTTCCAGTTGTTGCAGCAGAGTGGCATCAAGTTTCCATCTAAAAATAAGACGGTTACAGTCAAAGCTATTGAAAAAGGGAAGGATAGGTAGAAACACCCCAGCTCAGGCTAATCCTTCTTGGCTGGGATGCTGCGGCTAGATTGCAAAGAGCGTCTTTTTGTTGCCATTTCAAGACTCGAGGCTTTTACGCATCTTTCGGTGAGGGATGCCCACTTCTTCGAATGGTTCGCCAAATGGCATATAGCCAAGTTTGAAATAGAAGTCGAGAACAACCTCTCGCGCGTGAACAATGGTTGATCTTGACCCATTTTCTCTCATGCAGTCTTCAGCGCACTGCATGATTTCTCTGCCGAACCCTCGACCTCGGTTGGTAAAACTAACCGCTACTTGCCGAATCTGGGCTTCTCCATTTCCTAAATCAATCGCCATCGCGGTTGCCAACACCATTGTCCCGCCCATCAACACAAAGTGATGGGCATTGCTTTCTGCGTCCAATTCTTCCTGGGTGAAATCTAAACCAAGCGGGTATCGCAAAACTTCCCTGCGAAGCTCAACTGCCGATAAATATTCGTTGGAATTGTGATTAACTGATTGACAAATCATTTTTTCTTGACTACTTTCTTCTTAAACGTACGTTTTTTCGTAGATGGTCCAGCATCTCGTTTTTTCTGTAACATTTCAGCCGCTTGCTCATTAGTAAGCGTAAGTGGGTCAATCGATTTGGAAATGGTTGCGTTCGTAACGCCGTCGGTCACGTATGGGCCGTAAAATCCTGTCATGACCCGGACCGGTCCAGCACAACCGGCGATCTCTCCCAATTCTTTAAGCGCTCCTTTCTTGGCGCCAGATCCCGAAGTCTTCGGCATAGCCAAAATCGCTTGTGCCTCTTCAAGCGTCATAGCTCCACCCTTGCGCCAGTCTTCAACGGTCCGACGCTCAGTGCCACACTCGACATAGGGTCCAAACTTGCCCATCCTGAACAGTACTTCGTTGCTACCATCTTTGCCGATAAGGCGTGGATAGCGACATAAGAGATCGAGGTCAGCCGGACTAAGGTCCTGGGGAGCAATGGCGGGAGGAAGCGAAACCCACGTCGGTTTGACCTTACTTTCAATCTCTTCTGGAGTTCGCTCAACCGCGATGTAATACCCCTGCCGATGCTTCAACAGAAGGTTTCGTCCCGAGTCGGGATGGACACCAATCGTTTCGGAAGCGGGTGCCTTTTGGGCAAAAAGTTCGTGGGCCTTGGCGAGAGTTAGGTCGGCCGGGGCGAGGTCATCAGGAATATTGGCATAAACCTTTTGTTCCCCAAGTTGAAGAAACGGACTTCCGTCCTTTCCGGTTCGCACGCGAATGTCTTCACCACTCGACTCGTCTTTCCCAATCGTCAGGTTCGGAAACGGGATCAGAAGCTTTCTTTCCTCGACCATTGGCTTCAAACCGGGCTTATCTGCATCACCGATAAAAAACTCCTTTAGGTACTCCTTCGAATTTGATTTTCCTTCCGAAATCTCGTCAAGCGTGTCATCCAATCGAGCGGTAAAACCAAAATCCATCAGCTCATGAAAGTGCACGTCGAGAACTTCCATCGCCATAAAGGCGCGCCAAGTTGCGATCAGTTGCTTTCCGGCTTTCCGAACGTATCCTCGGTCGATGATAACGGAAATAATGGACGCGTACGTGGACGGACGCCCAATCCCAAGTTCTTCCAGTCTCCGAATCAGAGTAGCGTCATTGTAGCGAGACGGTGGAAGCGTGTGGTGCTCCGACGGATCGAGTTCTACCAAACCGACTTCCTGCTTCGCCGACATTCGTGGCAGGATTCGATCGCCCTCGTCCTCTTCGTCCTTGCCCTCAAGGTAAACCGTGAGGTAACCAGGGTCGATAACTTGACTGCCATTTGCCTGAAAAACCAACTTACCTTTCGTAGATTGTGATGAGATTTTTGCCTCGGTTCGCAACATTCTGGCCGGCTTCATTTGGCAAGCAACGGTTCTTTGCCAGATCATCGAATAGATTTTGAATTGATCGTCAGTAAGGAATCCTTTCACTTTATCTGGGGATCGCGCCGCGTCCGTAGGCCGGATCGCTTCGTGCGCTTCCTGCGCGTTCTTGACCTTGCTCGTGTACTTGATCGGCTTCTCCGTCTGGGCATCAGGATAGTGCTTAGCAATGTATCCTCGCACCGAACGAAGTGCATCCTCAGATAAGGTCAAAGAGTCGGTACGCATGTAAGAGATAAGTCCAACGGTTTCACCGCCAAGCTCAACACCTTCATACAGTGTCTGGGCAATCCGCATCGTCCGATCGGAAGCGTAGGAAAACTTTCGGTTGGCATCCTGCTGGAGCGTAGTCGTCATGAAAGGAGGTTGCGGTTTTTGCTGGGCTTCCTTTTCGGTTAACGACTCGACAATGTACGGCTT
>JAYVXG010000612.1:0-3606 GCA_043785475.1 Armatimonadota bacterium | reverse complement strand
ACCCTTTTATTTTTGTCGTCTCTAACTGAAGGTCAACTCGACGCCACAACCGAAGTTTCAGCGGGATTCGCCAACTACCTCGAACTTGAGAGCGTAACAATTGGAGAAATGTTAAGGTTCATTGTCCGCCACGAGGCGTACCACACGGGGCAACTCGTTTCGTACCTGTGGGCAAGAGGAAACGACCCGTACACGTGGGACTAGCTACTTCAAAAATACGTTCTTGTTTTCAAGCACAACGCGGGCAAAGACCGCCGGGTATTCGCAATATTTTTCACTTCTAGCTGGCATCGCTCCTCCATCCTTGGTTGGTATGTATCGTTCTCGCCAAAAGCCGTCTTTGGCCATCCTAGCGACCAATTGGGCCGACCGTATCAACCGGTCCCTCGCATGCATCCTCTTGCATGCCAACGCTTCCAGATACCATGTTCGACCCATCGCCGCAACATCTTCAGTTGGCGGAGGCACAACAAAGGGAACCGCTTCATTTTCCCACGCTTCATATTTTTCGGGTTTACTCGCCGTTAAAGTGGGCATGTTCCCCGGCCAGAACTCCTTCGTGCTGATCAACTTTTGCCACAGAACTTTTGATTGAGCTGCATCGGCGACGCCAAATGCAATCGCTGCCCAATTGGTATCGGTCAGGCCATGAGTATCGATGGGACCCCTTTTGACATGGATGTATTCTACGAAGTGATCTTGGTTCCAATATTGCTTTCGAAAGGCTCTTGCTACATTGTTGGCGACAACACTATACAACTTTGCCGTTTGCTTCTGTCCCCCAGCTTCGGCGAGACGGCTCAGGTCATGGAACGCCTCGACAGCATAGCACTGAGTGACTCCGTCCCAACCGTATCGAGGTGGAAGTTCAGTATAAAACCCAGACCCCTGGACTAATCCGTTCCCAGCTATTTGAGAAAGCAAATATTGCCCGGTCCGGTCAATTGACGGCATATGAAGCTGGAGCCAGTCCCGGTCTTTTGTCGCCTGATATATCTCGGATGCGGTGAGCACATAGCAAATGGGCCCCAGAGTACTCAGCGGGTTTGAAATCAGCTCCCAATGCTTGAACAAGCCGACCCACTTTCGCACTTCCTGACTTAACGGATGTAGATCATTTCGAATCGGAGGTCGATAGGTGAAGACATCTTGCGGGGTCCGCAGTCCCCTCAGATATGTGTCTCCAGCTTGGGTATCACCTGGGAAGATGGCAAAGGGAATGTTTCCATCTGCACGTTGAGATGCTTGAACAAAGTCAAAATAGTCGGTGACAATTCGGGTTCGACCGAGGAGGAGGTAGGCACCTGCCATTTGCCAAGAGTCAAGACCGGGCCATGTAGTGTCGTTTCCGTATCCACCACCATCGGCATTGATCGTAAAATGCCCAGGATAAATGAGCTCGGTCGCGGCGGGAAGCAAATTTTTGTTAACGGCGGCGCGGAGCCCCTCCTGGACAATCGGATCTCTAACTCGGCTAATGGTCTCATCTATCGTAGTTTGAGGAACCTGACACGCGAGCAGTAGGGCCAATTGAAACATAACTCATTCTATCCCCTAGTTCATTTCCCAACTGGAGATTCGCTAAACTCAATGTTCAAAAAAGGACAGATATGCAAACCGTGACTCCATTCTTATGGTTCGATAACAACCTCGAAGAGGCAATCAACTTCTATGCGGCCACCTTTAAGGACGCCAGGATTACGAATATTTCGCGACAAGGTCCGGACGGACCGGCATTCTTGGCGAACTTCGAAATCCAAGGTCAAGAATTCATGGGCCTCAATGGCGGGCCGAAGTACAAGTTCACCGAAGCGGTTTCATTTTTCATTAGCTGCGACACGCAGGAAGAGGTTGATCATTTGTGGGAGAAGCTGTCCGATGGCGGCGAAGTTCAACAATGTGGATGGCTCAAAGATAAATTCGGATTGAGTTGGCAGGTCATCCCTAAAGCTCTTATGGAGTTGATGAGTAGCGAAAATCCGGCGAAATCGCAGGCGGTAATGCAGGCGATGTTGAAGATGAAGAAGATTGAGTCGTCCGTGTTGCAAGCGGCCCACGACAACGCTTAAAAACGACATGATCGGATGATTGCTAATCCAAACAGTGACAACTCTTAAGGAAACGTTAACTTAAATTGGCTTGCCTAATAGATTCTTTAGCCAAGCCAATTGAGTAATGTCAAGTCAACAGCCGGCCCTATTCGGATTACCGGGGCAGCACGGTTTGAACCAAGACCGATCTTACCTCGATAGGCGGGCCGGGTGTCGATAGACGGACTTACCATCCACAAATACTTCGCTGGGTTTAATTGCCTTCCAATCGACGGTCGATCCAAACGGCGAATGATTTAACACAACAAAATCCGCGTGAAACCCGGGTGCAATCTTACCAATCTGATTCTCGGCGAACGCGGCATACGCTCCCGAACTCGTGTAGGCACGAAGGGCTTCCCCTACTGAAATATTGTTCTGTGGTTCCCAAACCTCTCCAGTCAGAATTCGGCCGGTCACTGCAGTTTCAATTCCCAAAAATGGGTTTAGGTCAACCACCGGCCAGTCGGAACCAAACGCGACGACTGCCCCAGCATCGATCAACGACTTAAACGCGTAGCTCGAATGGCATCGTTCAGCCCCAATGTGCTTTTCAGCGTATCGCCCATCATCCGCCTTATGGTAAGGCTGCATCGACGCGATGACGCCGAGATCAGCAAACCGCTGAATATCGGCGGGTAGCAAGTGTTGGGCATGTTCGCTTCGGCAGCGTGCTGACTTAACATTGCTATAGTTCTTTTCCAAGAGGTCGAGCAACAAGTGGTTAGCTTCATCGCCAATAGCATGCACGATCGACTGGTGTCCGCTACTGGATGCCAACTTAAAGTTTTTGGCGTACGTGCCATCCAGGGCGCCAGGCATCGGCAGGCCACGAAAATCCGCGGGCTTTCCAGGAGGATTGTAGACGAACGGCTCGCGCATAAATGCGGTGTGTGAGCCGAGACTTCCATCCATGTACGCTTTGAATCCCTTGATCTCAACCCAATCAGCGACCTTTGGAAACTTTGCGGCCTGTGCGATCGCGTACGGCCAATTGTCGGCGTGAGGATAAAGGAAGAATCGCATGGAAGGGAACGGGTTCTTGGCCATTTCCGCATATGCTGGCAGATCCTGGATCTCTGGAATATCGGAAACGGCAGTGATGCCATTTTTGTTTGCGTGGGCGACCGCAGCCTTGATGGCATCAATTTTCTGTTTGACCGTTGCCATCATTTTAATACTGTCCACCATATTCATCGCATTGTCGCGGAGGATTCCTGTCGGTTCGCCGTCGGGGTCCCGATCGATTGCCCCACCTGGCGGGTCTTTGGGGCCATCTTTGGTGATGTGGGCCAAAGCAAGGGCAGCAGAGTTAGCAAGACATGAATGGCCGTCCATACGGGTCAACTTCGCAGGATGGCCTGCGGTCACGGCATCAATCCACTCTTTTCTCGGCGAATCTTGGACGGGCCAGCTCTCGACCGACCAGCCACGACCAAGTGCCCATTCTCCCTTGCCGAGTTTTGCGCTCCAGTCGGCAACAGCCTTGACGAATTCCTCCCGATTCTTGGTGACA
>JAYVXG010000611.1:0-3608 GCA_043785475.1 Armatimonadota bacterium | reverse complement strand
AATCGAGCCATTAAAGGCGATAGCTTCGAATACGTTTTGGCCGGGGAGAAATACCGAATGATCGCCCGACTGGATGTTGATTTTGTAGAGGTCCCGCTCACGCTTTTGTATAAATTGATAGTGATATTCAGTCGCAAGAATGGTGTCCTTGTCCAATGCCGCACAAATTGTGTCTCCTCTGTCGATTTCGATTTCTGTGCTCTTTTTGTCTGGCAGAGTCAACATCACAGATTTCGTTCTCGGCTCTCTCTTCGGATCATAGGTTGAAGAGCAAAGTGCGTCCTCATTCGGTGACAGGCGAAGGTCCATTAGTGCACCAGACATCTCAGTAAGCTTGGTAAAGCCTACTTGTTCGTTCCACCGCCAAAGTTCTGATCTGTCCGATTTACCAAGATTCACATCAGCAAAGTAGACGCACTTAGTTTTGGGTGCGAATGTCATATCTGTAATGACATGGCCGTCACGGGTACTTTTTTTGTCCCCGACCGAAATGATCATGTGCGATTTGCCCTTGTCTTCGCTGACCTCATATTTGTAGCCTAGCATGGGCCTAGTCAGCAGAACTGACTCGCGCCAGCCCTCGCCTGCCCTGTTTGGCGACTCGCTGAATACTAGATCTCGATCTCTTATTCGCAAGTAATAGCTCGGTAAATCTTTCGATTGGGTCAGGAAGATCAGGTTTCGAACCTGGATTCCCATGAAGCCAAGAAGAACAAGGAGAACGATTTGCCCAAAAGGAGTCGTGTAGAAGTGGAATCTCCCCTTCTGCCCAGACTCATCTTTCGATTTTTTCACCCCATTTCCACTATGCACCCGAATCAGAGCAGAGCTCAGAGCTCAGGGCTCATGGCTCATGGCTCATGGCTCATGGCTCACTGAAGAAGCTTGTTCAATTATGCTTCTTTGCTAGCAGCTGAAAGCTAACAGCTTCTTTGTCCCTTGACATACCTAGAAAATAGATGTACGATATTAATACCTAGAAATTAGAGGTATCAATATGGCATTCAAAGGCGATTTAGAAGCATTAATCTTGGCGGTTCTATCCGACCATGCCCTTCATGGCTACGAGATTTCGAAACGGATTCGATCTCAGAGTCAAGAAGTTCTGAAATATGGCGAGGGGCAGCTCTACCCTGCCCTTCACAAACTCGAAGAGTCGGGATTCATCGAAGCCGAGTGGATGTTGCAGGATGGCAAGCCTGACCGAAAGGTGTATTCGATCACTCCCAACGGCCGCGAAGAGCTGGAAAATCACCGTTCGGCCTGGACGAAGTTTGTTTCCGGCGTCGGCGGCATCTTCGCTAGCCATGCCGTGGAGGACGTGAAATGAAGCTGAACTACATCGACTGGTACTTGGTCGAGCTTCGACGGAGACTCATTGACAGCATGCCTCTCGATCAAGAGAGTTCATTCATTCTCGAGACCAGGAACCATCTCGAATCGCTCACCGAGGAGTTCGTCACGAATGGCATGGACCAGCGTGCAGCCGAAGTTGCGGCGATCGAGCGATTTGGAACTCCTGACAAAATTGCTTCCGATTGCATCCTCGGCATTCGCCGGAAACGAGAGCGGCGGCTCATCCAATTTGCTGGCATCATGCTTGCAATCTGGACGACCGATGTCGTTTGGGACGGTGTCTCAAACTTACGCGGTTATCCATTTGGCTACACATATTCGCTCACCTTGGCACCGTTGATCATTCTCTTCGGACTGTACTCCCTGGTGCTAGGAAAGCTTCCATCTCGGGCCTGGTACGCGCTACCGGCTACTTGCATTGTCGCTTTCGGAATATATTCCGGCATTCGGTCAACGTTCTATGCCCCGCCGAACACTTTCGGAGCAGCTGAGAATTATCGAGAATTACACGATCATTACGGCCAGTTAAGAGAACAACATTTGATCGCCTCCAAAATGGAGCATGAAACTGCCGAGGCTTGGCGAGCCATGCTGCCTGCTGCAAAGGATATGAAGTCTGGACAAACGCTCGAGATTCCTCGCATTGTTTACCAAGAATCTCGGCATCATGTCGCTGGCTATGACTTTGGACAATCACCAACCATCGTCGACGATGAAACTCGAAAGGCAACATTCAGATACATGCCTGTCGAAAAGAAGCTTGAGCTCATGGGGCCACTGACGGCTCATGATGTTCGATCTACCCTCCTTGGTCGAATTAGGGAGGTTCAATCTCGAGGAAATGGGCGAGAAGCGACGCTGATTCCAATGCAAAGAGGACTCAATATTTCGGTTCGAAATAGGATAAAGACCTTCGTTTCTGGCCCACTGGCAATCTACATGTTCATCATTGGTCCCTTGTCGCTCTTAGCATCGTTCCTGACCTCAAAGGTTAGAAACCGCATCCGATTCAGAGAAAAGAATCTGCGGCTGGCCTAGCTATAAATTGGCCTTCGGTCACTAGCCTTCAGCTATTTTGCTAAAGGCTGAAGGCTGAAGGCTTCTTCGCTCGCGGCGCAGCCGCGCCTACATTTCGCGTCGAAATTCGATGGCAGACATCAGCGTAGCTGAGTCGGCGTAGTCGAGTTCCCCACCCACGGGCATTCCGTGAGCGATGCGCGTAACCTTAATTCCCAACGGCTTCAGGAGCTTCGCCAGGTATAAAGCTGTCGAATCGCCCTCGATCGTCGGGTTCGTCGCTACGATGACTTCCTCGATCGGCTCATGATGAAACCGTTCGAGGAGCTCGCGGATGCGAAGTTGCTCCGGGAATACGTTGTCCACCGGCGAGATAAGCCCATGGAGCACGTGGTACTGCCCTTTATAGTCGTTGATTCGCTCGATGGCAACGATGTCGCGCGGCTCACCCACAACGCACACAATCGTCTTATTCCGGCGCTGATCGCGGCACAGTTCGCACTCCTCAGATTCCGAAATATTTTGGCATCGGAAACAGAACCGCAACTTTGCCTTGGCATCAAGAATTGCGTTTGAAAGCCTCACCGCCTCGTGGTCGGGCACTCGCAGAAGGTGGTAAGCCAAGCGTTGGGCCGATTTAGGACCAACGCCAGGAAGCTTTTCAAGTTCCGCAATGAGCTCGGCGAGGGGCTTTGCAAATAACAAGGATTAAAATCCGAGGCCAGGAATTGGCGGAAGACCCTTCGTGATCTCTCCGACTCGATCGGCCCGCATTTCGACAGCTTTTTCAAATCCGTCGCGAACCGCGCCGGTGATCAAGTCTTCGAGAGCTTCTACATCGTCGGGATCGACAACGCTTTTGTCGATTGTAATCTTTTGGATTCGACCCGTACCGTCAAAGATGGCTTTCACCGGACCTTTGTCGATCATAATAGTTTCCTCTTCAAGTTCTTGCTCAAGGTTTTGAGCTCGTGCCATTGCACTTTGAACATTCTGCATGAGCCCGCCGCCACCGAGACCGCCCATTCCGCCACCGAGTCCTTTTGGAAGTTTCATTGTTAACCTAAATCCTCTTCTTTTGAGTCCGAAAGATTAAAGACTTCTTTGACCAATCTTTCGAGCTTCGCGCCTTCTAGCGGTAATTCTACCGCTTCAGACTCCGTCACTCTCTGGTCGTTTTTTTTTTCAAGTATAAATTCAATAATTGTGCCCTCGCGACCAATTGTTGGTAATTG
>JAYVXG010000610.1:0-3622 GCA_043785475.1 Armatimonadota bacterium | reverse complement strand
CCTTCTTGGCGTAAAACGAGCAGAACTTGCAGCCCTTGTTACACACATTAGTGTAGTTAATGTGCTGGTTTGCGACGAAGTACGTCTTGGCTCCGTGGCGTCGTTCTCGCACCATGTTGGCCATATAACCGACGGCACTCAGATCTTTGGCTTGAAACAATCGCATGCCATCTTCGAAGCTAAGTCGGACTCCGGAATCGACCTTTCGGTAGATGTCCATCAGGTCGGGTCCAACAAGTTTTTCGGGCGCGATGCTCACAATACTTCCTGCGTCTATTTTACCGCCGAAGTTTCACTCTTCGTTGAAATTAATAAAGCCATCGTCGACAGATGTCGTGTGAAAACGCGATGACCGCGAGGTTATGTGTCACTTCACCCGGCAAGTATCCGACCCGTTTTTGATTCTTCAACCCGTCATGCTCACGCCAGAAATCGCGAATGGCCACATCTTCAGCATCCATCAACTGACGAATATACTCCCGCGCATCGGACCGACCAAATTCCATTAGCAACCACTCTACCGAGGTCGCTGGGTCAAACATCCTCGCCTCGCCGTCAAAGATCGCTTTGCGCAGTTGGTTCGAAGAAGAAAGCATTTCCAAATACGGCAGCAGGTCCTGCCTAAACGAGTCAGTGATCTCGACAAGCGCGTCCTCGGTCGCAACATTCCAAATATCGTAGGTTGGCACGGTTTGTATTTGCCCAATATTGCCAGACACCAATGAAACTGGTGGGCGCCCTGCGGCTGGCCAATACCGTTCACGGACTTCCCGAAGGCCATCATGACAAACATGCAATTGAAGCGAGATAGGTAAATAGGCACCTCGCACAGGATTCGGACCAAGCCGCACCAGTACTTCTTCAATCAACGGCCCAGTCCGTCGCTCAATTAACGGCAAACCTCCGTTGCGAAACAATCGAAAATCAAACCGCTGGAGGTATCCGGCGAGAAAGTGGACCGCCCCGTGAAAGGTCGATTCAACTTCGAGCGAGCCGGGCATGCCAAGATCGCGAACCAACGAAGGTACATCGACCGGAGTAGTCCAAACTTCATCCCACTCGAGCTGACTCTTTAATCGCCGTTGAATGATTCCAAACATGGACCCCTCAGTTCTGAGCCACCGCTTCGGGCATCTTGAATGCATCCAAGCTTTTCTTTCGCTTCCAGATTGTCGCCCACGTATCATGGACACAAACTCGCTCACTGCCGACCGCAATCGGTCCTCCGGTCAAACCCATTCCAGCTTCATCACTCACCGCAACTCCGCCCACCGGGCACTCTTTCTGCAGGTGCGCGGCGATATCAATCACCGACGCAAAGTTAATCGAACTCATATTCCCGGCCTCGGGCGCAACGACTTGGCCTGTATGGATTGCCGCGCGAAGCTGGAGCGGGGTATCAATCTTGTTTCGGAACGCGTTGAACTCCACCAATCCAGTCTGAATCTGCCTCGCCGCATTAAACGCATTCTGTGGATGTTCAAATGCAACGGTAATGCCATCGCCCGCGGTCGAATGGATATTCCCAAAATGTTTATCCGCAATCCTGCCCACATAGTTGTGATATTCAGTAAAAGTGAACTCGACCGAGAGTGGGTCGGCGTCTAATTTCATCTTGGTGGATCCAACCACATCAAGGCTTAGGAATGTGGCCGCTTGCTGACCTTCTCGCAAGTGGTCTTGGAGGTCAACGAGTTGCTTCAGCAGGTCTTGGCGGGCCGTATTGCGATCAGCAGAGCTGCTGCCCTTCTTACCCGCATGAAACATCCAGTGGAAAAGCCATGCGACAAGAGCGCACCCAAGTGCCGAGACAATCACAAGCTGCTGGGGAAAGTTTATTTCGCGGATCATCAAGATCATCGCGAAGATACTTCCTAAAATGAAACTCATCGCGCCAAAAATGCCGCCAATAATCGCGGCTGACTTTGCAGACTTCGAAACCGCAGCGTTGTAGAAGGCACCAATCGCGACGATGTAAGACATCGATTGAAAGACGCTGTAATTCGACTTAAGCGCGAAGGAGGTGAACGTATCCAACTTCAACCCAATCGCCAATAACAAGGCAAAAAGGGTTGCCAACAAGCCCGAGCTCACGTTTCGTCTTGTGTCACTATCCAACGAGAAAAATTGAGTCCGCATGCGGTCAAGAAAGTTTTGACCAATGTTTGAACCTTTATTTTGCTCGAGGAACCGAATGTACTCTTCCGAAACACCAGTGGCTTCTGAAATCGCGAAGTATTCGTCGGACTCAAGTGCCTCACCCTTAACTTCCCTTAAACGATCAGCAAGCTGCAGTGCCTGGAGCACCATAGGGTCACGCATCATTTCGCGTGCATCGTTCTTTTCGAGTACACGTGACTCCATATCAGAATTGTACTCGTGGTTTATATTCATCCTCTCGCAAAAAAATACGGAACCGTAACCAAGTTACGATTCCGTATCCGCCTTAGTGCTTAATGAAGCCTTAAGGTACCGAGCATCCGACCGCAACGACCGAAGGGTCGATTGGGTTGCCAAAGCCATCAAGATCGCCCACTGGGCTCACAAGGATTGGCTTTGCGAGATAATAATCTGAGTTTGTAAAAGTCGACGCTGATAACAGCGGAAGGCACGCATTACCAACACCGGTTGCTCTAAAAGTCATCCCACTCTGATCAACGCTCACAGGAATCGGGGTCCCGCTCGCATTCCGATTGTTCAAGTAATCAGGCAATATCGTTATCACTGGCAAGGTGTCATCATGCAACATCAGACGCAAAACGTTATTTGACAAGGAGTCACTGACGATTTGGAATCGTGCAACGCTTGGAGGCATTGCGGCGTGGAACGAACCATCATAGGCAGTCTGTGCCGGGCCGAGAAAGTTTCCGTTGATGTCATAGAAATACATCGAAACATGGGCCAACGGCAACAGGGTTACTCGATTAAGAATCGAACCAATGATTCGAACTTGTCGAGGTCGAACCGCATAGAACGTCGAAAAATCTTGGTCGTGCCATCGTGCCGTTACAACTTGCTCGCTTGGCGACTGCCTTGTCGAAGCGTTGTATACACCGGTGTTTGCCGAAAGGACGCCAAAGGAGTTGTTGACATCATCTGTTCGCCAAAAATCGGCGGGGACAACTTTTCGCACGCCAGCGGCCGTAAAACCGACTAACTGGAACTGAACTTGCTCCCCAGTTCGAATGTTTAGTGGATCGCCAAATGTTGGCAACCCTGGGTTCGGAAAGAACCCCGGCGAATAAACCATTTCGACCGTTGGAGTGCCTACGATGTTAAAAGTACCACCGCCACCGCCACCAGCCACCGTCCCATTACCCGCGCAACCCATCAAATAGAGTCCACACGCAAGCGCACCAAGCATCCGCAATCGATTCATCTTGTGTTCATTATGCCAAGAAAAAGCACGTTTGTGTACGAGGATTTTCATTTTTTTATTGGCACCCGCTTGGAGGTGGTGGTGGAAACCCGCTTGAACTACGGTAGAAAACCACCGCCGTGGTCAGATTTGATGCTACTCCATTGGTTAATGGCGGCAAAGGAGCCGTGCAAGTAACAATGGTCGTCGAATAATCAAAACCGCCATAAGCGAACTGACGCACGTAATAAAGGGGTGGACTCG
>JAYVXG010000609.1:0-3632 GCA_043785475.1 Armatimonadota bacterium | reverse complement strand
GGAAGCGGGACTCGACTCGCTGCCTGGTGGAGGAATCGAGATTTTATCGGACCGAGTTCACAGCGAACTGTTTGGCAAGAAGCTGAACGGTGAAGAGTGGAAAGAGGTCGCCCGCGCTGCGGCAAAGCTTGGTCTGAAGCAGTACGCCACCATGCTTTACGGCCATATTGAGACTCTCGAAGAGCGAGTTTCCCACTTGGTCCAACTGCGAGAACTTCAGGACGAGACTCAGCACTTCCTCACGATGACCCCGCTCAGCTTCCACCCCGAGGCGACCGAACTGGAGCACATCGCCAAGCCGACTGCCGAAATGGATCTGCGCGGTATCGCCGTCACCCGACTCATGCTCGACAATTTTGAGCACATCAAGAGTTTTTGGATCATGAACACCGCTCCGGTCACCCAGATGGCGCTGTGGTACGGGGCGGATGACGCGGATGGCTTTGTCCACGAATACGAGATCACGTACGGCGAAGGCGCGTTCGGCAATAAGAGGCAGGTCCTGACTCGCGCGAATATGGTGAGGATGATCGAAGAAGTCGACCGAGTGCCGATCGAACGTGATTCACTTTATAACGAAATCAAGCGCGACTTTGTGGCCAAGAAGCCGATGGCAGGCATTCCGGTTGCCGCTGGAAAAGCTTAATTTACAACTAAGATAGGTCAGGTTCAAAGAATATTAAAAATTCTTTAAAAAATTGCAAACCATTCATGACTAGTTGTACGTCATTCGATATGAAATCCTGTCCCTTAGCTGAACAAACGGGGGCAAACGGTAGGTCGTTTTATTGACGATTGGCGGCGCAAGGACTGGATCCCAGTAGTGTCCTAATGTCAATCGTTCTTGTTCTCGTCGCCTTTGTGCTTTTCTTGTTGGCTCATTTTGTGTTTGACGAAAAAGTCAAAGATGGTTTTCGGCCCGAATGGTCTGGGGTCTTGGCGACGGTGGCTGTGGTCCTCACTGCCGGACTCATTTCCGCAAAGTATGCACCGGCAGAAGACAAAGTTGGATTGACCATTGGTCTGACAATCGGCGCAATTGCTGGGCTTGGTGGTTCGTTGCTGAGGGGTAAGATTGGCCCGGTGGCTCTTGGGGTTGCCGCGGCAAGTGCCATTCACCTGCTCGGCGCCCCGATCATGTCAGTTGCTCAGATCGCTCTCTTTTGTGGAGTCGCGATTGGAGCTCTAGCTCTTCGGCAACCAGGATCTATCTCCGTAGCTGTCGTGGCCTCAGTCTGTGTGGCCGCGGACTTTCTGGGCAAGCATCACTCCAACACTCCTGCATCTATCATGGTTGGAAGCATCCTGGGCGTGGCTGGCGTGATCGGCATGGTTTTGGGTGGAGTATTGCCGAACAAGGTAACCCTGCTTCGTCCTGTCATCCTAGCAATTGTCTTAACCCTTGGCGGGGTCCTCATTTCTTGGCGGATCGGAAATACAGATGCTAATATCACGATTATCGTTGTTATGAGTGCCTTAGCAGGCATAGTCATCGACTTTATGTTGCCCGATGGCGAAAACGATGCCACAAGAATTGCCCTTGCCGCAATAATTGCCGTTAGCCTTGCCACAATCGCGTTTGGGTTGGCCAAAGCGACGGGAATGGCGGTGGCGCTGGGAACGATGACGCTTCTGCTCCTTGGAGTCGGAAACCGACTGGCCGTACTCTCAATTGGACCGCTTTTTGGTCTGGTTTTCTATCGCGTTCTGAAAGAAATTGACCTTCATTCGACCAAAGCTCTCGATATTGGTCAGCACTATGCGCTAATCGGCGTGTTGCTCGGGGCAGTAATTCCTCTTCTGCCGACCGAGTGGGCAACCGCCAGCAAGCTTAAGAGCGGATTGAGATCTTTTCTATGGACCGTCCTCATTCTAGGAGGCCCAATCCTCATTGCGGTGATGCTCGGCGAGAAGGGCTCGATTGGCTTTGTAGGTGGTCTCGGACTGGCTGGTTTATGCCAGGCGTTACGGGGTCAAAGGAGTCTGCTACCCCTTGCGGTTATTCCCGGCTTGGCCGCCGTAACCTCCATCTGTTTGGATTGGTTCGAAGACTGGGGTGATCTCGCCCGAAACGACAAGGTCAAGGTATTCATGGTGGCCGGGGTCGCATTCGTGGTTGTCGTTTCAATTCTCGCTCTGGTCTCGCGAACTCCAAAGCAAGAGGTGACAGCGTGAGACGCATTCTTGGATTGCTCGTTGGAGTCTTTTTCTGCGGAATCGTTTTGACCTACGGAATCACACAAGAAACTCCGGTTGGCAAAGTGACCGGAGTTGTGACGATGAAGGAGAACGGCAAGCCTCTAGCTGACGCAATCATATCCTTGGTCCCAATTCATGATGAAGATGACCACATTAGGGTTAAAGGGGTTGAAACCGACGATGAAGGGAAGTTCTCGTTGTCCAACGTACCTACCGGCCCTTACTATATTGAAATCAGCGCGAAAGAGCACTCAAAAAAGAAGCAAGGCATTTTTGTTGAAGAAGGAAAGATGGTGGAAATCAACCTGGAGGCTGCCCCTAACGAACCCTACTTGCACCTGTATGCCAGCCAAAAAGTTTTTACCGCCGAAGAAATCCCTCAGATTGAACTCCACGGATTTATGCCAAGCCAGAATGCCGTGCAAATCGATCTGTATCGGCTCGATCTGAACGTAATTGCAAAGAATGGCAGTCTCAGCCAAACGCTTTCGCCGCTATCCAGCCCACGAAAGGGTGATGTTGAAAAGCTTGAACACGCCTCGGTTAAGGTCCAAGATTTGTCCCACCCAATCAGTAAAGTCGATGCCGAAGGCGCATTCATTGAACCAATTAAGCTGGCCAAGCAAAACGAGGGAATTTACTTCATCATCTGCCGTGCCGGTGGCGTGAAGGCGGTCACTGCGATCAATATCTCTGACCTCGCCCTGGTTACCAAGTCATACGAAGGGCAAGTTCTCTGCTACGCGACCCACCTTAAGAATGGCATTCCGGTCCCCGACGTCGAAATCTTGACGACGAAGGATGGATTGCTTCAAACATCAGGGAAAACGGACAAAGACGGAATTGCCAAAATCAATCTGCCGAGGATTGTGGGAATCAATTCGTTGGTTTTGGGAAGGAAAGGAGCCTCGGTTGCGATTGTTGGTTTCCGCGAAGGTAGTGCTGACAACGAAAAGGTGCGGATCACGGGATATTGTGAGCGCCCAGCCTATCGCCCGGGCGACGAAATCCACTTTAAGGGAATTGCCCGCCGTCGCGTGAAAGACGGATACGAACTGCCTGGCGCAGGTGCGGCCAGCATCAAGATTACTGATCCTGACGGAAATGTGCTGAGCACGACCACATTACCGGTGTCTCCTCACGGTACTTTTCATGGATCGTTTACCACCAGCAAGGAAGGTAAACCGGGCGGATACACAGTAAAGTGCAGTGCGTTTGGATCAGACACAAACATTGATGCAAACGTGGTTGCATATCGCAAACCCGAATACTCCATCGAGGTGAAGTCGGACAAGCCGCACTTCACGATGGGCGACGAGGCATCGGCGACAGTCGAGTGTCAATACTTTTACGGCGGCCCGGTAGTTGGCGCAAAGGTCAAAGCGAGAATTTATCGGTCGCCCGCTTGGCAATACGAGAACGAAGACGGAGAG
>JAYVXG010000608.1:0-3633 GCA_043785475.1 Armatimonadota bacterium | reverse complement strand
AATCCGGCCGAACACCTTCGGGTCCGCCTCAATGCAATCTGCGGTGCCAAAACCAGTTTTCGCATCGTTGATTTGGACCCAATTTTGGCACGAATCGGTACTGCGATAAATGCCGTCGTTGCCATTCAGTTTTCCGATCACGTAAATAGTTCCAAATTTTGACTCATTCGTGCTCTTTCCGATGGCCACTTGCTCGACAACCATGTTCCCAATGTAATTGGTAAATCCGGAGCCATTCTTTTCCTCGCGCCTGAGGCCATCTTTGGTTGGAATCCAAACCACGCCCTCTTCGGTAGGTGAAGGGATGATTCTGCCTCGTTCGGACAAGACTTGACGGTCAATTATTTTGAACGTGCGGCCGGAGTCATTTGATTGGTACAGCAACCCAGTTTTGCCATCGTGGATGAACAACAAGGCAGGGTTTATTCGGTCGGCGACTACTCGTCCGCTGGTTGCTTCTCCCTCAGATTTGTGCCAGGTTGCCCCTTCATCGTCGCTCCATTGGGCCGTGCTTCCGGCAAACTGCTGGACAATTGCGGTTGCGTCCGCATTGATCGCAGCCGTTTCGCTATTCCGAATCCCGTCTGGCTTTCCGGCAAATGGCTTCCAGGTCAGGCCGCCGTCTTTCGAGATCGCGCCTTGAGCCCGACCAACTCGAATAACGGTGAGTGGTTTCTTCCCTGCGTAGTCGACGTCGTTCGTCGTATTCCAGAGTGGGTTGGTCCACATTCCAGCTGATGGCGACTTGTCGAGATTGAAATGGGCGAAACCGGCAATGTCTCCCAATGCGGAAATGACATGGGCGCCTTCGGGCGGACTGACTAGGTCAAGGACGGCCGTCTCTTCGAGTCCCTCGGCGCGAGGAATCCAATTGGTCGGCTTGCCTTTGTCGGCATCGAGCAGGTTGTCGGTTCCCCAGATGGTTGCTCCGGTTACGTACCAGGCACGATTGGGATTGAACGGGTCAATTTCGACGTCGCCAATCCAATGCCCAAACTCCGGTTCCTTTCGACCCCAATCCAAGTACTTGGCCCTCGTGGAATCCCGTTTGGCTTTGACAGCAAGGTTGATCCACGTGATTCCTCCGTCGATACTTCGAAACACCGTGTCGTGTTTTGCCCAACGGTCGAGCGTCGAGGTCATGATCACGCCGGGCTGGCTTGGGTCGACCGTAATGCCTCCATAGCCAAAGGTGTTTCCCGTTCCGGGTTCCTCGGGCGTGATGTTCATAAATTTGCCGGTGCGGGTGTTGAACTTGTACACCGCTCCACTGGTCACTCCATTAGGACCCGAACTGTCGCAGTATGAAATAACAAGTTCATTTTTTGAGAGCCATTTCGCTTGATGTGGCCAAAGCTTGGTTGGCTGACCGGCAACTGGAGCCCAAGTAGTGCCTCCGTCACGACTGGTGTACAGGTTTTCCGCAAGACCAGTTACACCAGCGTAGAGTCGTTGGGTCGGTGAGCCGTTCTTGCCTGCCGAGTCGTACGCCACCCAGCCAACTCCAATTCGATTCGTTCGACTCGTGATCGGGAAGTTCAGACACATTTTCCAAGTCGAACCGTAGTCCTGGCTTCTCAGAAGGCCGTTATGGCGAGTGCCAAAGAATAAGATCCGACCATCATGCGGGTCAACGGTCAGCCGCTCACCAATCGACCTACCATCTTCGTTGCCACCATTCTTAAATGGCAAGTTAATCCGATCCCAGGTGTTGCCTTGATCCTTCGAACGCAATATTGCGCCATTCTGCCCCCATTCATTGGTGTATGTTCCCGCCGCAATATAGACTCGCTTCGGATCACGAGGGTCGATGGCGATCGACTCGGTGCCGTACAGATTCCAGTCTGACCGCGTGATGAAGTCCTCAATGGGAACCCAACGGCTGGTGTCTGGGTTCCAACGATACGCCCCGCCAATGTCGGTTCTTGCGTACATGACACCTTTCGCCCGGGGATGGGTAATGATCCCGGTCACGAACCCGCCTCCAACAATTTCGACATTCTTCCACACATAGGGAGCCGATGGAGGTGCTTTCTGAAAAGTAGCGAATAAACCGAGCAATGCTACGAACATAAATTCATTTTTCCTCAAACTGTCCGAAGAAAGTGATATATCGGTATATGTTTCTCTCGAAATGCCGAGTTGCGGTATTTCTTACATAATGAACCTACATGCCCAATTTGGATGCTAATGGTTTCTCAACTGACCTTGCTCATTTTGGCGAGGAAGAGAAGCATTCCGGCGCGGTGATTCCCCCGATATTCCAAAACACAACCTTCGTTTTCGAAACGATGGAGGAGTTGCACGAGGCGCTTTTTCACAATCCAGGAGGGCCACCGTACCACTACAGTCGAGTAGGTAACCCTTCGACAGGCCTTTTGGAGAGAAAACTGGCTCATTTTGAAGGGGGAGAAGCGTGTAAGGTGTTCGTTGCCGGAATGACGGCGATTGCGGTTGCGGTTCTTTCTGTCGTTAAGACGGGCGACCACATTGTCACAGTTGACGGAATCTATGGCCCGGCGAAAGCACTTTTGACCGAGTTTTTGGCGAAGTTCGGGGTGACGTGTTCCTTGGTGGATGGTCGTGATACGCAGGCTGTTATCAATGCTTGCCAATCGAACACAACATTGATCTATCTCGAATCGCCGACTTCGAACACGTTCAGACTGCAGGATGTCCCGGCGATATGCGCGTTCGCTCGCACGAAGGGAATCACCACCATCGTCGACAGCACCTACAACACTCCCATCCACATGAGACCGCTTTCGGTTGGTGCAGATATTGTCATCCAATCGCTGTCGAAATACTACGGCGGGCACGCAAACGCGATGGGCGGCGCGGTAATTGGGACTTCTTCTTTCGTTAGTGGTCTTACAAATAATGAAATTCCCATGATGGGCGGGCTGTTGCCTCCGTTTCAGGCGTGGTTGTTCACCCAGGGCTCTCGCACGCTCAAGATTCGCTTAAAGCAACATGAATTCGCAGGAAATTTGGTTGCCCAATGGCTGGAAAAACAACCAGAAGTTAAGGTTGTCCATCACCTAGGATTAGAGTCCTATGCTCAACGAGACGTGTTCCTTCGCACAATGACCGGCTCCTCGGGGATTTTCTCGTTTGAGCCCCTGACGCGAGATAAAGCCAAGGTCATGTCGTTCTGCAATCGGCTAAAGCTGTTTGGGCGCGGGATTGGTTGGGGTGCATTTGAGAGTTTGGTGGTGGCTTACGAGCTGCAGCCGTGCGACTATGAGTCGCCGTCGTGGTTTGTGCGGTTGTATTGTGGGCTTGAGAATGTCGAGGATTTGATTGCGGATTTGGATCAGGCATTGGTTGAGTTGCGGTAGTTTTTGGAGGGCAAGATGCCCACCCTCCATATAGCTAGGTAACATCAATTCGATGCCACAAGCAGAAGATTTTTACCGTCAAATGGTGCGCCTGCGGGCAGTCGAAAATGAGCTAACCAAGCTCTCCCAATCGGGACAACTCCGCGGCTCGCTTCACCTGTGCCAAGGGCAAGAAGCCGTGCCAGCGGGGGCATGCGCAGCGTTGAGGCAAGACGACTATTTAACCTGCACATATCGAGGTCACGGCTACGTGCTGGCGAAAGGATTGGACCTCGACCTGGTTATCCGCGAA
>JAYVXG010000607.1:0-3639 GCA_043785475.1 Armatimonadota bacterium | reverse complement strand
TCTCGCAGAGTTGACCTGGGCTCGGGCTGCATTGACTTGATCGAGGAGGACGACGTCCAGCTTCTTCGAAGATTTTGCTGATTCGAGGGCTTGTTCGGCTTGTCGAACGCTTTCTCTTGCGGTTTCGATGTCTTCGGGTCGCACTTGGTTCTGGATCAGTTTCAGAGCCTGAATTGCGTTCTCGTACTGAGTCATGGCCGTCTCGTAAGTATTGAGCGCGGTGTCGAGTTGTGAATCGGGCAGGGCTCCTTCCTTGACGAGCTTTCGGACTCGCTCTAAGTTCTTTTTCGCGGTATCCGAATTGCTCTTAGCTGACGAAAGATTGTTTTCTGCTTGCTGTCTCTCTTCGGGTCTCGCGCCATTAAGGGATTTTTGTAGCTGAGACTTGGCGGATCGGAGTGCGGCCTCGGCTTGACGAACAGCAGCGGTTGACCGACTTGGAGTTAGGCGGGCGTTGGCTGACGCCTGGGCAAATTGAGCTTGGGCGGTAGATAGTACTGCAGTCGCTTGGCTTACTTGATGCACCAGGTTTTCGGGGTCCATGGTGGCTACTACTTGACCAGCAGAGACCGTGTCGCCTTCTTTGACAAGGATTGACTTAATCTTTCCGGAGATTTGAGCACTGATTTGGGCATCATCACTGGTAACGATTTCGCCGTTCACTTGCAACAACTCTTGGATGTCCTGCACTTTGACGGGAGTGACCGAGACTTCGCGCGTTGGGTCGTTGACGATCCCTGCGGTTATCCTCGCCGCTTCCTGCCCCTTCCTGTCGACGCAACCAGTCGCGGCAAACGCCACGGCTATTGTCAATATTCCAATTCCTAAATTCCTCACTTCTTTCCCCCAATTTCCATTTCGTATTGCCTTAATGCTTCGTCTATGTTGTCGGCTCCGACCGCCCTTTGCAGATCTGCGAACGCGCCATAGTAGTCGTACATTGAATTGATTAAATTGTTTTGGGCGCTGACCCATTGGCTTTCGGCGTCCACGATCTCGAGGACCGTTCCTTCACCAGCGTCTCGGCGAATTCTGGCGATGCGCACCACTTCTTTCGCGAGTTCATCTTGTTCGATGGCCGATTTCTGTCGAGCCATGGCGTTGGCCATATTTGTTATTGCGGACCGAACTTCTTGAGAGATGCTCAGCTTTAGCAAATCGAGATTGTTTTTTGTTTGGTTAATCGTCGCCTGGCTCTGCTGCATTTTTGCCCGGGCGACACCAGAATCGTACAGCGGGACTGCGAGGCCGAGAACGGCGGTGTTGGTCTCTCGTTGAGGGTTTAATCCGACTGGGTCCAAGGTTTGGTTATTTTGAACGGTCAAATTCAAAGATGGAGCCATCGATGCCCCGGCGTACTTTTTGGCAGCATCGAGTGCGATGATCGTATTTTTTAGCGATACCGTTTCTGGTCGGTGTCCCAGCCCCAATTCGATCAGTTTGTTTAAAGGAGCTTGGACCGCTGGAAGTCCGGTGATCGTTTCTACTTCGAATTCGGTTTCGATCGGTCGGTTAAGTGCAAGGTTGAGAACTTGCTTCGAGACTTGGTAGTTGTTGTCGGCGTTAATCAAATCAGAGTCGGCGGCGAACTTCTGGGCCTGCAGGCGCTTCAAATCGATTTTGGCAATTGCTCCGGCATCAAATTGTTTAGCAGCCTGGTCTGCTCTGGCCTGGATATTCACCACTGCCTGCTTGGATACCTCGACGAAACCCTTTGCCCGGAGTACGTTTAAGTAAGCCTTTCGGACGCTCTGCTTGAGGTCGTTTTGGGTGGCGATCTTGGTGTCTCTCGACGCTTGCACGCCAGCTCGTGCGGCTTTAAGATTTGATTTCCAGACTCCGGCAATATCGAGGGCCATGGTGAGCTGCGTCGTCCACGTATTTGTATCCAGGGGCGTGAATGTGATAGTTTGGTTGCCGATCATTCCCTTCGTGGCGTGGCCGTAGCGAAGGTATTGATAGTTAGTCGTGATCTTTGGACCGAGACTCCCCGCCGCTTCGCGGACCTTTTGCTCGTTACTATTGACCGTTTCTTGGGCATTCTTGACCGCATATGAATTTCGCAGGGCGATCGCGACCGCTTGGTCAATGGTGAGGACGTCGGTGTTGCCCGACATGATGGAAACGGCGATTGACAGGGCTTTTAAGGTGATCATTCTTCCTCGGCGGCAATTCGAGCTTCGACTCGTTTGACGCTGGCGGAGAATTCATCAAGAAAATCGCGGACTGCGTCAATCTTAAAAATCATGAGTCCTTCGTAAATTGGGTGGTGCATAAACAAGACTTTGTCTCCCGGTTCAATTCCCAGTTCTTGTCGAGCCTCGGCGGGGATGACTACCTGCCCGCGCTCACCTACGGTTGCTGAGCCGTAGAATGCTTCGTCGAAATTCATGCACTTTTTATTCATAATCAAATATGTATGAAATGTATGATAACTCAACGAATTGGGGAATTGCTACTTTGAAATACGGATTCCCTCAAATTAGGTTGCAAAAATGGGGCTACTAAGGGCTTAACGCGTAAAAAATCACGGCCAGGGAGGACCGGCCCATAGGTTTAAGGGAAGAGTTAGTTAACCTGGCTGTTTCTTGGTAGACAAGGTGTACCAATACGATTGATTTCCACCACTCGATAACTTTTTGAAACTCACGGCCCCGCCTTACCGATCTGGTCCCTCGCCTCTATTCCTCAAACTTTAACCCCTAATTTAGAGACAAGAAAAATCGCCTCGTCCATGTAGGAGCGAGGCGATTTGAATTGTTTAGTCAGAGACTAAGCGGAGATTTGCTCGGCGTAGACAGCGATGCGTCGCTTGTTCTTAGGACCTTCAAACTTTACTTGACCATCGATCAATGAATAGATCGTGTGGTCTCGGCCGATGCCGACGTTGGAACCTGGGTGGAATTGCGTTCCTCGTTGTCGAACGATGATTGCGCCTGGCTTGACGATTTCGCCGCCGTACTTCTTAATTCCCAGTCTTTGCGAATTACTATCGCGACCGTTTCTGGTTGAACCTTGACCTTTTTTATGTGCCATTTATTAGCTTCCTGCCACCACATCGGTGACTTTGAGATGAGTTTCTGGCTGACGGTGTCCCCATCGCTTTCGCTCGTTCTTCTTTGGTTTGTAGTTAAAAGCGTTAATTTTTTTGGCTTTGCCTTGCTTGACAATTTCGCCAACGACCTTTGCACCCTTGATGAATGGGCTGCCGATCTTGGTTTTCTTACCATCCACAACGGCTACGACTTCGGTCAATTCGATCGTGGAGCCAACCTCGCCTTCGAGCTTCTCGATGATCAAAACGTCGCCTTTCCCCGCGGTGTACTGCTTCCCACCGGTCTTTACGATTGCATTCATGTTCTCAAATTCCTGATTTATTAGCGACGACTAGGCGCAATTGGAAATTATGGCAAAAAACGCCAAGAAATTTCTACTCCCCAGAAGTGATTACCCGCTGGCAGACACCCGCTGATGCGGTGGTCACCCGCAGAAGAATCAGTATTCTACCCAAAAATTATTGAACTTTGAGGCGAATAGTGCCTTGACTTGCATTATCCTGAAGGTTATGTCGCGTGGGATAGGTCTCATTTTGCTTTTTGTTTCGGTCTTGTTGAGCTCCTGCTCGTCTTCGGGGCCGAG
>JAYVXG010000606.1:0-3642 GCA_043785475.1 Armatimonadota bacterium | reverse complement strand
TTCACTATATTTCTTTGCTTTGGTTGACATGCTCACTCTCTTTCAAAAAGAGACGAATCATCACATCACCATGGATCGTTTTTTGGGGAACAGGCCAGGTCATTTCACCCAAAACGTTAAATATCGCATTGTCTCTTTCAGGACCGAAGGTTCGTCTCTACTCTTAGCCTAGCGGCAAAGCCCTAGGCTAGATCCAAATCGTCTTCGCGGGCTGAAGGTTCGCGGTAATTTTTTGATTAACGCGTATCTATCGCCGTAATATTCCCGCTGGTGTCAGCGCCACCAGGGTGTCGATTCCGCCGGTTCCGCGTGGAAAAGCGTACTTTTCTCGTACCTGTTCTACGTTGAGATATCCGATCAAACCCCAGTCTCCGCCCGACTGCTCATATAAGTAGAATCGTCCGCCTTCAGTGACCAGTATCTTTTCACAGTTGGTCAGTTGCAGATTCTTTACATATCGCTTCGCTTGCTCTACGGCACCTTGCAGTCCGTGTCCTGCTGTTTTGGCCTCACAAACCAGGGCACAAGTCTCCTTGTTCGTTGGCGTTCGATCAAAAATAGCTAAGTCGATCTTGTTCCACTCGATCGCTAATAATTGTTCCGACCAGCCTAGCGCAAGCAAAATCGGCAAAACCATATGAGCCACGACCTCGTGTTCCGTCGGACGGCCCCCAGAATGGCCTGGTGAGTTGTACCAAGTCAGTAGGCGCCGTTGACGAGTGATTGCCAAAACTACTTTGTCCACCGCATCATTTGCTAAGCCCTTTGAAAAAAGCTTTTGACCGATTTCCTCAATCTCCAACAGCGAAGAATTTTGAGACGGCAGGGGCCTTAAATCCCGCGGTCCAACCTTTTGAATCAATCCTCTAATGACTTCTAAAATTGGCTGGTCATTCAGTCGGGTAAATGTTGGTATCTGCTTCCTTGAAGCAAAGAGTGGCTGCACTTCCTGCATTTCTCGAATTTCATCCGACAGTTGGTCTTGCCAAATTACGCGACGAGTGTGGTGTAGGTCCCAACCAAACATGTCTCCGAAGGCTTCATTGTGTTCGTAGTCTTCATTCGCGACCACCCCAATTGCAACCGCACGAAGGCCTCGCCTCGCTACTACAATATCCCCAGCCCTAACCTGATTGCAGAATCGATCTAAGCTATGCACTGCTGCTTTCGACCAACCGGATGCGAGATACTTTGACATCTCAAACGCATCAAAACGACCAGGACCCATGAACATAACATCATGTTCAACGAATATGTCGTCGTAAAACCGATTGGCCTCACCCGCCCCAAGTTGCCAAACCTGCACGTGCGCCATTGCAACCAATTTACACTACGGTGAGGGCACACCGGCCACTGTTCGTGCGACACGTTCTACGGGAGAGATCTTTAGTCCGAAAGTTTGCCCAAGCACCATGGTGCGCGGGAAAGGACTCATTTAGGTTCAAATTGGGCTCAATTTATATTGCTAGGACGACACGACTTTGTCGTATGATAGGTTCTACCTTGTCTAGTTAAAGTAGGGTTTCTGTGCTCTTCTCTTGAGTTGCAACCTCGAACTACCAGCATGATTGACGTGGGAGTTTCGAGGGACGTTTATTCCACGGGATGCTCTTTCTCAAATTGTGCCGACCTGATCGACTGGTACGGCAAAAGTGGAAAACTAGGTTCAAAAAGCCCTTTCGGATCGTCCTTATCCTATGCTACTCTTAACTTTGTGAGTTTTTCTATGATAAATGGCTCACTAAACTTGATATAGTAGAGAGTCGTCTAGTATATTGAAGGCTTCGCCGGAGTTGGCTTGACCATGAAAAACACTATTGCAAAGGATCAATTACAGAGATCGCTCTTTTACCCTACGAGCGAAACCGAGATTGTCTCAGTTGCTTGTGCTCTTGGTGCCACGTCCGTAGGTTGTCTCCATAATTTGGAGCTTGAACTTCTAGACAAATCCGAACCGGCACAAAACGAAATAGTTGATGCAGTCCGCGTCAAAATTCTTGCTGGAGAAGACCCTCTTGGAGATATGTTTTCATTCGTTCGATCAGCCGCAGAGCGTCGTGGGAATGGAGCGACTTACACACCAAAGCCGCTTGTTGAATCAATTCTGAGTCGAGTTCAAAAAGCAAAAAATCCAGAAAGGATTATTGACCCTGGGTGCGGTTCCGCTAGGTTCTTGATTCATGCCGGGAAGCTCTTTCCAAATTCGCAATTGATCGGATTTGACATTGATCCTCTAGCTACTCTTATGGCTCGTGCAAACCTTGCGGTTCATGGTTTGGCTGGTCGCTCTTGTATCAACCTTGAGGACTACTGCACTGCAAACATTTCGAAGATCGAAGGTCAAACCCTTTTTGTTGGTAACCCTCCATACGTTCGTCATCACCAAATTTCACCTGATCGAAAAGTATGGCTATTGAGCCAAGCAAGCTCACGTGGTTACCGTGCGAGTGCGCTTGCTGGTCTTCACGTCCATTTCTACTTGTCTACGGCTATTCATTCTAAGTCTGGCGACAAAGGAGCTTTCATAACCTCTTCGGAATGGCTTGACGTGAATTATGGCTCCCTAGTCCGGGACTTGCTTCTGGGTGACTTAGGAGGCGAATCAATAACCGTTATCGAGCCGACAGCCCAGCCGTTTCCAGACACAGCTAGTACCGCGACAATCGCTACATTTTCTGTTGGATCAATCCCAAAGACAATAAAGGTTGCACGAGTCGAGTCAGCCTCAGAGGTTAGGAGTCCTGTATTCAAGGACGTGAAAAGGGAACGTTTTGCCAGTGAAAACAGGTGGTCTCACTTAACTAGGGTTACGCAGGAGATACCAGAAGGGTTCATTGAATTGGGTGAACTCTGTCGAGTCCACCGGGGTTCAGTAACCGGAGCAAACAAAATCTGGATTGCTGGCGAGCACAGCAAAGGAGTACCCGAAGAATTCCTGTATCCAAGCGTAACGAGAGCCAAAGAGTTATTTGACGCTAGCAACATCCTTCAAGACCCTTCGATTCTGAAGCGAGTAATTGACCTGCCTGAAGATTTCTCAAACCTTGAGGCGCATGTCAGAAAAGCAATCCAGAAGTTCTTGAATTTTGCTCAAACCCACGCCGCAGACGAAGGGTATATAGCTCGAACTCGTCGCGCGTGGTGGTCGGTGGGGCTACGGAAGCCTGCCCCTATTTTGGCTACTTATATGGCTCGTCGTCCCCCAAAATTTGTCATTAACAAAGCCGAAGCAAGACACATAAATATTGCTCATGGACTCTATCCGAGAGAAGAGCTTTCAGACGAAACATTGAAGCACATTTCCCTATATTTAAGCTCTTCAGTCAGTCTTCATTCTGGTCGTACATACGCGGGGGGACTCACCAAATTTGAACCACGAGAAATGGAACGTCTTTTGATACCACGCCCAGAGGAGATAATTCACTTCGTTTAATGAATCAACCTCCATTTTGGAAGATAGAGCAGATTGGAATCGACGTGGAGATAGCCAAGGATCAATTTCGTGTAGCGAGAATCCAGGAGCCACTTGAAGAGTATTTGCGTGTCTTCGACGAGTATCAAGGTGTTGTGGAGAACTTACTTGAAGAAACCGTTGATCTCACAACTGTTCGCGCCCAAGCCAAGTCAATTCTATTGGACACA
>JAYVXG010000605.1:0-3650 GCA_043785475.1 Armatimonadota bacterium | reverse complement strand
GACTAATCAACACTGCACAAACGGTCGTTGCAGGAGCATAAACCTTAGGCTTCTTATCGGCAAACCAAATCAAAATTGGAATGGTAATCAGGATTAGCGATGCCTGGACGACCTCGACCCCGATATTGAACGCGGCCAAAGAAATGGCTGCCTGGTTGGCAGGCAAACCCGCCTCGGTCAACGCTCCAGCAAAACCAAAACCGTGGATGAGCCCAAAGAAGAATGCAATCGCAACCGTTCGCCACACCTTGTCGTTCGGCCGCAAGAACTTTTCGGCGGCGACCGCAACAATCGAAAGCGCAATCAGTGGCTCCACAATCCGAGAAGACAACGTGAATATGTTTAGCGCACAAAGCGACAAAGTGATGCTATGTGCAATCGTAAAGGCAGTCGCCACCTTGAGCAATTCCTTAATTCGAGGGCGAGCAAGCATCAGGCCAAAGATGAACAGGAGGTGGTCGGGACCGCTTAGAATGTGCCCAATCCCCATTTTTAAGTAAATTAAAAAAGTGTTTCCTGAACTTGTTTCCGTAACCTTTTCTTGAGAGCCTTTGGCCACCACTCCAACGTATTTCCATGCTTTGAAATCGGTGGTCAAAACCGCATCTCCAACCGACTCGCCATCTTTCATCACGGTAATGATCGTTTTTGAATTAGGATTGTCCGGAAACAACCGATCCGTAACTTCCGCCGTCTCAACGGGTTCGTTGATCTTCGCCTGAAGCGTCATGATGTCAGACTTCTTGTCCAGAACGATGTCTGGATCGCGACATACCCATGCTCGACCGTTCACCAGCAGCCTAATTTGTGCGGCAATGTGCTCTTTGGGGTCAAGCTTTCCGAAATTGGAGATGTGCGTGAGAACACTGACCACTGCTCCATCCTTTCCCAGGATAATCTTAAGACCCGAAATGCTGGGATCATGCGCCAAAGAATACGCGGTCAAAACCAGAAAAATAAGGCACGAGAAAAGCCAGCGCATGAATTGATACTACTTCGCAACGGTTTAAATTTGGATTGCGTTCGCAGAATGTTAAGAAAGAATTCAGCTTTACCATTCTCACTCTCGTATGTCATGATTGCAAATATGATGCCTCGACTTGCCTTTATGACTCTTGGGGTACTCCATGAACCGGTCGGAACTCCAAAAGTCCAAGGCTTCGTTGACCGTATTGCAGGCGTATACGGTGCCGCAGACAGCAGCTCTGGGTTTTTGGGAAGATCTGAGCGAGATGTTGAAAATTGGTCGCATTCATGGGGCCAGATCGTCCGCCCAAATTGCATTCCTGAGGCCAAGAGCGATGACCGTCTTGCGATGACACTTTCACTTTGGGAGAGTCTGGAGTCGGTGGCGGCATTTGCATACAGCGGGGCACATGGAGAGGCGCTGAGCAAACGCAAGGAGTGGTTTGAATCCGGCGATTTCCCAACCTATGTTGCGTGGTGGGTTCTCAATGATCATCAAATCAATTGGGCCGATGCAGCCTCCAGACTCGATCATTTGCACGAATTTGGCTCAAGCCCCTCCGCTTTCACCTTTGCCAAACCCTTCGGCCCCGACGGAAACCCTTACACGTTGGACCGCTATACGATCAAAGCAAAGTCGATGACCAACGCTTAAACCAATTTGGCAATGATCGACTCGGCGTCGTAAACACACCCGCCCCACAAACCACCGCTCACAGTTACCATCGCGGCCCAAAGCTTCGTGTCGTCCGGCAAAAGAGGATGTGCGGTGCCATTCGTCGTCGGTCGGACATCAAAATCGGGACACTCGACTACATTCACCGAGGCTTCCAAAGTCTTCGTGTTCACGATGATCTCAATCACATCGCCATCTCGAACCTTCCCAATTGGACCTCCAGCAAGCGCTTCAGGGCCGACGTGCCCGATGCACGCCCCCGTGCTCACTCCCGAAAAACGCGCATCGGTGATGAGCGCAACCTCGCGACCGAACGGCAAAAACTTCAGCGCGCTTGTCAGTTGATACGTCTCTTCCATGCCGGTTCCAATCGGCCCGCAACAAGTGAGCACAATCACGTCTCCTGCGACAATTTGGTCGCCCTTAATCGCAACGATAGCATCACTTTCCTTGGTGAAAACTTTCGCCGGACCTTTCCGATAGAGAACACCCTCCGCATCCAGCACCGTCGGATCAAGCGCAGTCGCTTTGATCACGGCGCCCTCCGGCGCAAGGTTTCCAACCGGGAAGCAAACCGTACTCGTCAACCCTTTGTCCCGGGCATGATCTGGTGAAGAAATGACGTCGTCAGGATCAACTCCGTCCTTGTCATGCAGAACCTGTCGAACCATCTGCCGCCGCTCCGACACCGCCCACTCGTCCAGGTTTTCGTTCACCGTCTTCCCAGTAACGGTAAAACAATCGCCGTTCAAGACTCCCATTCGGCGCAAATGAAGCATGACCTCAGGAACTCCCCCTGCCAAATACAACCGAACCGTTGGATGATCGTTCGGTCCGTTTGGCAAAACGTCCACCAACCGCGGAACCGCCTTGTTCACTCGAATCCAATCGGCAACCGTTGGACGACGAAGCCCCGCTGCGTGGGCAATCGCGGGAATATGGATAAGCAAATTCGTCGAACCGCCACATGCAGCGTGAACCAGCATGGCGTTCTCGATGGACTGGTCGGTAAGAATGTCCTTCCCAGTTAATCCCCGCGAAGTCAGATCAACAATCGCCTTCGCCGTTCGCGTCGCAATGTCAAGCCAGATCGGTTGCCCGCTCGGTGCGAGGGCAGCGTGCGAAACCGTGAGTCCGAGGGCCTCTGCAACCGCTTGCGAGGTCGCAGCGGTCCCAAAAAACTGACAACCGCCGCCGGGTGTCGCACACGCTCGACACCCCGCCTCTGCGGCTTCCTTCAAAGTGATCATCCCGTGCGAGAACCGAGCTCCGATGCTTTGGATCTTGCCCGCATCTTCTCCTTCCGTTGGAGGCAAGGAAACTCCCCCTGGCACCAACGCACACGGCAAATCTCGCATCGCCGCCAACGCCATGAGCATGGCCGGAAGCCCCTTATCACAAGTTGCAACTCCAACTACACCTTTCCGCGTCGGCAAGGACCGAATCAGACGGCGAAGGACAATCGCGGCATCATTGCGATACGGCAAGGAATCGAACATGCCCGTCGTGCCTTGGGTGCGTCCGTCGCATGGGTCAGAAACAAAACCTGCAAACGGGATTGCCCCAAGTCGAGCAAACTCCAACGCACACTCGCGAACCTGTAGCCCAACTTCCCAATGCCCAGTGTGATAACCGAGCGCAATCGGCTTCCCGTCCTCGTTTCGCAATCCGCCAAGGGTCGAAAGTATAAGAAATTCGTCGCCGCCAAGTTTGGCGGGCTCCCACCCCATTCCCGCGTTCTGGGACAACCCGAACAGGTCCCCGGACGGACGATTAAGCAACATCTCCTCGGTCAACGGCAACGATCCGCTTGGCCCCGGTGCGGTTGTTGCGACATCAAATAAGTCGGCATTGCTCACGAATGTAGTTTAACTCGCTACTGTGTTCGTCAAGGTCAATTCTCCGATCTTCATCCGCACAACATCATCCACCTCAAGCGTGAACGGATGCGATGGAACAATACCGGTGCCCGTCATCAACAACACTCCGTTGGGAAACGACATCTCCC
>JAYVXG010000604.1:0-3651 GCA_043785475.1 Armatimonadota bacterium | reverse complement strand
GAGATGCCTTAAAGCACCTTGCTATGCTGGCCGGCCTCAGAACAATAAGAGTCAAAAATGCGGTCATCATTGCGGACGATGTGACGTTGAAGAGTGCTTATCCGAAAGAATATGACCTTGAATACGCCGTCGCGACAAAACCTGAAGTCCCCGACACCGCCATCATAAAGCCAGTCACGCCCCCACTGAATCCAGTTCCAGAAATCGTCGATTCCATCCAGCGCATTTACTCTCTGAGATACCAGGGTGCCATGCAGGTGGTTACCGCGCTCAAGGAGTATCTTGCCTCCAAAAAAGTCATGATCGTCGCCCTGCCCAACACCCTATTACCAAATATTGGATCGGGTGGTAGCGGTTCAACCAGCGGTAGCTCTGGAAGTAGTTCGAGTTCAAGCGGGTCTGGGTCATCGTCAGCTCCGGTAGATTCGCGGGCCAAGCGAGTTCTTCTATCCGGTCCAGCCGCGGCCGTCCAAGAAACGATTCTTGTTCTCCAACAAATGGATGTGCCTCGACGACAGGTCGAGATTACGGTCACAATCCATGACGTTTCTAATGACGCCCTTCGGGACGCGGGCGTCACGTGGGATTTTGGGCGATCAACCATTAGTGAAGCCGTAAATGGCAATGTCAACGTCGGAACTTTTAGCCGGTCCGGTCTATCGTTTGTCGGGACCATTCATGCGCTCGAACAAGCAAGCAAAGCAAAGCTTCTCGCATCGCCAAACCTTAGCGTTATCGATGGAGAACTTGGATCAATCCTTATTGGTGAGAAGCGTCGATTCCCGGTCGTCACCGGCACCACATCAAACGGGCAGTTCATCTATTCAACCGAAGAGCAAAATGTCGGTATCTATATGCTGGTTGCCACCGACATCACTGACGATGGAACGGTTACGCTTGCCATCAATGCCCAGGTTTCTTCGATTCTTGGCTTCCTTCAGTTGAACGGCGGTAGTTATCCGCAAATTTCCACCAGAGAATCTAAATCGACCCTGCTTCTCAAAGATGGTCAAACGATGCTCATGGGAGGTCTGTTGCGAGATGAAGAAATCGTGAACCTCCAGAAGGTCCCCTACCTTAGCCAAATTCCATTCTTTGGTGAATTATTCAAGAGCCGTAAAACTCAAAAGAATAGCTCGCAACTGCTAATCAGTATCACTCCCCACATCATCAAGCAATGAATATTGACAAGCCGCTAAGTGAGATATTTGTTGAAGAAGGGTTCGTCACTCGTGACGAACTCAACGAAATTCTGGCGCATCGGGAAGACACAACGGAACCCCTTGGCGACCTCCTTATCCGGCTTAAGCGAATTTCCGAGAAACAAAAGCTAAAGTGCATGGGCCTCCAAATGGGGGTGCCATTTGTAGACTTAGCGGTGATCGAACCCGACCAATTCGCATCGACAATTATCCCCCACTCCGTTGCTGTTAGGCTTCTGGTAATCCCAGTCGAAGTAACCGAGGTTTCTGCGTCGGTTGCAATGGTTGATCCGCTCAACCTATCCGCCCTCGACGAGCTGACCAACTTAACTGGCCGAGATATTGATCCTCTGATCGCGACCGAGTCCGATATTCGTGAATCAATTTTCAGGGCCTTTGGCGCCTACGATGATCTGGGCGAAATCCTTGGCGAGGCCGTGCGCGGCGTCGATACCGACGGCATAGAATTGACGGCAGTTGATGAAGAAGACCTCGACCCCATCAATATTGTCGAACTAAAGGAGGTTGGCGATGGAGCACCAGTTGTCAAATTGGCCAATGCTTTGTTGGTTCGGGCCATCAGTATGAGAGCATCTGATGTCCACATTGAACCGTATCAACGTAAGGTTCGGGTACGAGTCCGTATCGATGGCCTCTTGCAGGAAATTATGGTCATCCCGAAGGACCTTCAGCTTCCTCTTACATCAAGAATTAAACTTATGGCTGGTCTTGACATCGCGGAAAGACGTGCGCCTCAAGACGGTCGATGTACATTGGTCGCAAACCAAGGCGAGTTTGATTTCCGAGTCTCAACTTATCCGAGTGTTTACGGAGAAACTTTAGTTATTCGAATTCTTGATAAGAACGTCGCGATGATCAATTTGTCGAAACTCGGCATCCACACCGCGGCCCACAAGACTCTCATTTCCAAACTCGACGAACCTCAAGGATTGATTCTCGTCACCGGACCGACGGGCTCCGGAAAAACCACCACGCTTTACGCATCCCTTCACCACCTCAACTCTGTCTATCGAAACATCATCACCATCGAAGACCCGGTTGAATACCAAATGGAAGGGATTACTCAGGGCAACCTCAATGTCAGAGCGGGGGTTACCTTTGCAGCGGGGCTCCGGTCAATGCTTCGCCAAGACCCCGATGTCATCCTCGTCGGAGAAATTCGAGATGGAGAAACGGCCTCAATCGCGACAGAAGCCGCCCTGACCGGCCACCTCGTTCTCAGTTCGCTTCACGCCAATGATGCTTCCAGCGCTATCACTCGATTGCTTGATATGGGAATAGAACCGTTCTTGCTTGGTGGCTCCGTTTCATGCTCGATTGCGCAGCGGTTGGTTCGAACAAATTGTCCGAAGTGCCTCGAAGAATATCGACCAGATCCCGAAAATATTCGTCGATTAGGGCTCGACCCTCAACACAACTTTATTCGGGGGCGTGGCTGCGAACACTGTACGAAAACTGGATACCGAGGTCGAATCGGCATTTATGAATGCCTTGAAATGACGTCCGAACTTCGCCGAATGATTTTGACTGGCAAACATGCGTCCGAAATCCAAAAAGTTGCCGTAGAATCCGGCCTTGTCACGCTTCGGCAAGATGCTTCAGCGAAGGTCATTGCTGGCATCACAACCGTTGAGGAGGTTCTGCGCGTAACCGCAGAAAACGTTTAATGGTTTCCTACGCATATAAAGGAGTGGATCGCAAAGGCACAAAAATCGAGGGCCAAATTTCGGCATCAAGCCTCGATGATGCCGAAAAGAAACTTTCGTTACAAGATATTTCTATTCACGTCTTAATGCCTGCGGCGGGTGCAAAGGGCTTCAAGAAAGTTGAAGTCGTCGATAACCGTTCAAAGCTAATCCGAAAAAAGGTATCGCCCCAAGACTCCGCCGATATTTTGAGCAATCTCGCGATCATGGCCGAAACCGGTGTTCCGTTCGTGGAAGCCCTCGATGCAGTTATATATAGCGCGCGTACCCCAGTTATCCGCGACTCACTGTTGGCAGTCAAAGACGGTGTGGTGGGCGGCCAAGGTTTGTCTCAGTCTCTCCGACTTGCTCCAAACATGTTTCCTCCGATCGTTACCGATATGGTTCGAGTTGCAGAATCAGGCGGCAAATTCGACCAAGCCCTGAGAAACAGTGCCAACTATTTGGGCAGAGTAGCCGATCTTCGGAAAAAAGTCATGAACGCCATGATGTACCCCTCCGTTATGCTCGGAGTCTCGATCATCACCATTCTTGTCCTGATCATTTTTGTCATGCCGCGCTTCGGCCAGGTCTTCTCGCAAATGAAAAGTAACCTCCCCGCGACGACGAAGTTTATGCTGGAATCCGGCAACTACATTCGCGGAAACCCGGTGGGTTCAATCCTATTTTTTGCCGCACTTTGCGGCAGCATTGCCCTGCTATTGAGAATCGGAGCCGTCAAA
>JAYVXG010000603.1:0-3662 GCA_043785475.1 Armatimonadota bacterium | reverse complement strand
TTGGAAGAACGGAGCTCATTCGATCTACTTCAAAGATCCCGCCGGAAACATCCTCGAATTTGCGACGCCGGATGTTTGGGGAATGAAATGATTGTGTTACTCTTGGCGGTTTCCTCGGTCACCCTTCAAAATTTCATACCAAAAACAATTTCTCTGGACGAAGGTTGGAAGTGCGTTAATTTGACGAGTCGCCCTCATCCGAACCTCGATCGGTAAGGCATCTGTACGAATTTCAGCCTCGGCGGGGTCGCTGAAGAAAGCGATGCTCAACCTCAATATTCCGTAGGTGCGAGCGAAGAATGAAATGACCCCAGATCCGATAATCGAATTTGGGGTCTCTTCTGTTGAATGCCAACTGCTGACTGTCTAGTAGCTTTTCGTTTCGAGAACTTCCACAGTTCCGTTGTACGTTGCCGTTCCAATCTTTAACTTCACTTGATAGACGCCCGCCGCCGCAACTCCGCCATCTATCCTAGGATTCCATTCGAACCGATTGAGGCCCTTCTTCAGTTTCATGTCGGCTCCGCCAGCGATGCTCAGTTCTGGCATGCCGGGACCAGTCAACGAGAGGGTTACGGTGCTCTCATCCTTTACATCCTCAGAAAGGTAGTAGTAAATCCGAGCCATTGGTTGGCTGTTT
The DNA here is from genome assembly GCA_043785475.1 of Armatimonadota bacterium. GTDB lineage: Bacteria > Armatimonadota > Fimbriimonadia > Fimbriimonadales > Fimbriimonadaceae > Fimbriimonas. Next base: position 3,022 of record JAYVXG010000603.1, on the reverse strand, counting down.
TTGCTTCGATAGAATTGATCACCCGTCAGCGGATCGCCAGTGATGACCGGCATCCGAATTCCCGGTGAAGACCCGAGCAGAGCTGTCTTTGTCGGCATTCCCTCGGTCATGCCTTCAAGAACTGATATGTCGATGGTCCAGAGGGCTCGGCCGTGAGTGGCAACGACGAGGTCGTGCATCTTCGGGTGAACCTTTACATCGTGGATGGCGACAGTAGGAAAGTTGCCCCGGATTCGGCTCCAGGTTTTTCCGCTATCGATACTGAAACGAAGGGACATTTCGGAACCCAAGATTAACAGATTTGGATTCTGCTCGCCTTCACGAATGACGTAAACACTATCCCAATCGGCCAGCCCGTTCGCGAGAGATCGGAATGACTTGCCCGCGTCTTCACTGACGTAGACGTAAGGCTTAAAGTCATTGCTTCGATGCCCATCAACACAGACATAAAGACGATCTGCCTTCCACTTTGACCAGGTGACTCGGCTAATCCAGAGTGAGCGCGGCAGGCCCGGCAGGTTCGCCGTAACGTCGTCCCAGGTCGTTCCACCGTCCGAGGTGACGTTGACCAAGCCATCGTCCGATCCGCAAGCGATGCGCCCCTTCATCAATGGTGATTCGTCAACTGTGACTATCGTACAATGGTTCTCAGCACCGGTAGCCTCTGGATTGACGCTATTTCTCTTTGCAATATCAATTGTGTGGATTTTTTTCGGGCTCATTGTTGTGAGGTCCGGAGAAATCGACTTGAAAGTATCGCCACGATTATTCGACATCATCAAGTGGCTGGAGCCAATGTAGATAGTCTTGTTGTCGTGAGGGCTGATGTGGATTGGTGTATTCCAGTTGTATCGAAGAGTTTCACCGGCAAGCGTTGGACGCAAACCTCGTCTCTGGCCAGTCTTTCGATTGATTCTCTGGACAGCCCCTCCCTGACTTTCGCTGTAAACCCACTCGGATTCCACGTGGTCGGCTTCGGCATAAAATCCATCTCCACCGTTCAGATTAACTGCATCGATTGGGCTCACATAACCGCGAGTATTTTGGGTTGGGAATGCCCAGCCTCCGTTGTCTTGGAGACCGCCAAATACCCAGTAAGGAATCTGACCATCAAATGACACCGCGTAGAATTGGCCAATTGGCAATGTGTTGTGGTGTTGCCAAGTGACCCCTTTGTCCCTTGATTGATAGACGCCGCCATCACATCCTGTGATTATGTGGTTAGAATCTTTTGGATCAATCCAGAGAGCGTGGTGATCGGCATGAACAACGTTTGGAGCCAAGGTTGACCACGACTTTCCGAGGTCGGGAGTCATTTGAATGTTTAACCCGCCAATGTAAATTCTGGCTGGGTCGTTCGGGTCGATCAGTGGAGTCGAGAAGTAGAACGGGCGAGGATTGTTTTGTCTCAACAACTCCCAAGTTTCGCCCTTGTCTCGGCTGATGAACATTCCGCCACCATTCATTTGGCTTCCCGGAGCCGGGTTCATTCTTGGATCAGGCTTCTCCGCGGGCTTTTGTGGCGCGGCTATTTTTGCTTCAGGTTTCTTTGGGTTCTGTTTGGCGGTTGCTGCTGGCGGCGTTCCGCCTTGCTGGGCATACTGCTCGCCCAAGTCTGCCTCATCATCGTCGGTGCTGACCCGAACTGGCACTCCAGGCACTCGGTATTCGACCGTTGCAACGAGAATTCTGGGGTCTTTGGCGTAAATATTAAGACCGATTCGCCCCAATTCGCCGCCAGGAAGGCCCGTTTTAAGCTGCTTCCACGATTTACCGCCGTCGGTGGTCTTGAAGAGGCCGGAGTCCATGCCACCGCTCTGAAAGACGTATGCTGCCCGAATTCGGTCCCAGGCACAAGCGTAAAGGGTGTTTGGATCGCTTGGGTCCATGTCAAGGTCAACTACCCCGGCTCGGTCGCCTTGAGTAAAGACAAGCTTCCAAGACTTTCCACCGTCCACGGACTTGTAGACTCCTCGCTCGTCGCTTCGACCCCAAAGCCGACCAACGGCAGCAACATAGACAATATTTGGATTGGTTGGATGAACGACTACTCTCGCGATATGGCGAGTATCGGTCAGACCAAGGTGCTTCCAGGTCTTTCCTGCATCTTCGGATTTGTAAACTCCGTCACCCCAAGCGGTCGAGTTTCGGCTGGATTGCTCGCCGGTGCCAAGATAGATAACATTTGGATTCGACTTCGAAAGGCCGATCGCGCCCATGCTGACGCTTCCACCGTAATCGAAAACGCACTCAAAAGACGTTCCACCGTTAATGGTTTTCCATAGCCCGCCGGAGGCACTGGCAACGTAGAAAATGCTTGTATTTGAATCCTGAACCGCGATGTCCATGATTCGACCACCCATGTTGGTTGGTCCAAGCTGGCGGGGCTGGAGTTGGTTAAGAATCTCGAAAAGAGGACCTTCGCTTGTTACGGGAAACTTTTTTTCTCCAGAAACGAATTGGCCGAATGAACTGGCCGCGAGAAAGGAGAGAATGAATGCAGAATATTTCATTGAGATAGGATACGGGTTTACCCCGAGATGGAATTCCAAACAATGGAACCAGCATAACTTCTGGTAGAAATTTGCAATTACCCTACAAAAGGGATATGATTTTCTCGACAATTGAATCTAGAAGGGATTTTTACGCATGAGTTTTGATTTGGGTTCACTATTATTGGGCGTCGGCGTTGCCAGTGGCATCGCGTTCTTCCTCGACAAAGGAGCAAAGGTTGGTGCGAGTGCCGATGTCTCGAGTGCAGATTCAGGGAATGTTGCCGAACTTCAGGCCGAAATTGACGCGGCCCGAGAAAGTCAGGACAAAGTCGATGAGGTTCACGCCTACGCCCGAAAACTTGAGGAGAAGATCCAGCAACTTGAAAGCACATCTGACTCAGCGGACGCTCAGTTGCGCGTAAAAGTTCTCGAAAAGCAATTGTCAGTAATGGCAGATTTGGAGTCAAGACTCGCTATAGCCCTACAAGAACTTGAAGATTACAGGGCGAAAGCCGTAACGTTTGACG
>JAYVXG010000602.1:0-3681 GCA_043785475.1 Armatimonadota bacterium | reverse complement strand
ACCCGAATCGGAGGAATCCGAAACGGGAAATACAGTGACCTCGTTGAGCTTGGCGGTCCCGTTCTTCAGGCAAGATCACTTAAGGAGTTCGATTCTAGCTATCCGATTCCTGGCGAGATGGTTCCCCTCGGAACTCAATTCGTCTCGCATCGGATTACGACTCCCCTGTTTGGCGCGGGATTGATCGAGGCGATTCCTGATGCGACGATCGTGGCCCGAACGCATCTGAAGTTGCCCGATGGAGTGGCTGGCATCGCGAACGTGGAGCTCAATCCCGAAACGCACAACCTTGAGGTGAGCCGGTTTGGCTGGAAAGCCCAACATTCCAGCCTCAGCGTGTTTGCTGGCGATGCCTACTTGAACGAAATGGGAGTTACCACTGCGCTCTTTCCGAATGAGAATCTGCCCCAGGGGCTCCCCATCGCCACGGGACTGGATGTTGTCGCCGACCCTGAAAATGACGACGACACCGAGAAGTTTGCCGCGTTCATGCGTAATCTTGCTCCTCCAACGCGTGCGACTCTCAGCGCTAAGGGGAAAATGGGCGAAGTGCTTTTTAGTCAGATTGGGTGCGCGAATTGCCACGTCCCAGCGATGAATACCGGTCCGAATGCGAACCTCGCCTTTGCAAATAAAATGGTCGCTTGCTACTCGGATCTGCTGGTTCACCACATGGGTAGCCAACTGGCGGACGGAATCATTCAGGGAAAGGCGACGGGCGATATGTTCCGGACTGCACCCCTTTGGGGCCTGTCGAAAAGGACCTTGTTTATGCATGATGGTCGAGCGACCACGCTCGATGGTGCGATTCTGGCGCATGGCGGAGAAGCAGAGAAGGCTAAGCAACGGTTCATTTCTCTGCAATCGGGGAATCGAGATGCGTTGATCGAGTTTTTGAGCTCGCTATAGCAAGGCCGGGGCTCACTTCGCTCAGTGCAAAGGGCGACGCTGGGGCTCAGTCCGTCCTGCCTGGAGATTGGCAGTTATCCGAGATTTTTCTGGCTAACTGCCGTCTCACTAACGAGCATATCCAGCCATATCGGTATCGGGGAAGTCGTCGTCGCCTCGGGCTCTACGGAGGCCCCTCAGTTCGCCTCGGTGGTAGGTGGAGTGGTTGATCACGTGCTGAATCATCCAAGAAATGGTCATCTGGTTTGGTTCGCCGGTGGTTCGCTTGTATTCGATTGTTTCTTCAATATCCCGCCCATCGATGATATCGAGCCACATCTTGTTGAGCTCGTCGAGCGTTTCTTGGGTGAGTTCCGGCTTTGGCATTTCGGTGACGGAAATGCCGTGGCAACGTAACGCCCAAACCTTTGTTGAGGCGAGGATGTGCAGAAATATTTTTCGGTCAGTTTCGTCGGCGTTGGTTCGAGTTAGGCATTCGAGCCACTGCTGATTTGCCCAAAGGCTATATTCCAGTCCGCGTCTCAGGTAATTCATCATATTCTTATTTCATTCTACTGAAGGATGTTTCAAGTAATCTCAATGCATGCCTACTCGTGTCGACGCTTTGGATCTGGTCAAGCTCCATACCAAGAATGACTCTTTGATTCGGCACATGCTCGGCGTCGAGACATGCATGCGGTGGTACGCCGCCAAGCTTGGCGAGGATATCGAGTTATGGGGCATGACCGGGCTTCTGCACGACTTTGACTACGAGGCGCACCCAACCCAGCACCCAATGTGGGGAATCGAGCTTTTGAAGAGTACGTCCTATCCGGAAACTCTGATCCGAGCCATTGCGGCTCACTGCCCGGAAAGGACCGGGGTTGAACCGTCGACATTGTTGGAACGATATCTTTTCGCCTGCGACGAGCTTAGCGGCTTGATCACGGCGGTGACGTACGTGCGACCTAGCAAGTCGATTCACGATGTTGAGGTGAAGAGCGTGTTGAAGAAGCTGAAGGAGGTTTCGTTTGCCGCCGGGGTGAATCGGGACGACGTGGCGAAGGGGATTGAGCTCCTCGGTGTGCCACGCGATGAGCACATTGCGAACATGATTCAAGCAATGCGGGAGAATGCCCTCGAGCTTGGTTTGCAGGGAATCGAAAGTTAGGCGGTAATATTCCGGAGATGGCAAAACCGAGAGTGAATAGTCCGTTTCCCTGGATTCTGTTCCTGGTTTTAATGGTGTCGATTGTGGTGTTTTGGATTTTGCCGAACCAGCGGCCTCCATCGGAGATATTCCTTAACTATCATCCCGCGACAAAGAAGTCAGCCACTCCCACTCCCTGAGGTACCTTCAATATCGTGCTTACAACCTTGTTCATCGCCACTAGCCTTGACGGCTACATTGCGGGTCCCGATGACGACGTGTCGTGGCTCTTTACCGACGCCGACTACGGGTTTGACGAGTTTTACACCACCATCGACACGCTCATCATGGGTCGCGGCACCTACAATGTGCTGCAAAAAATGGGTCGCTGGCCATACCACGACAAGCGAACTATGGTTGTCACTCGAAGTGCAAAGCTAGAGATCACGACTCCCAATACAGCTTATTTTAATGGTCCTTTGCCTGAGCTTGAGCAATTGTTAAAAGAGCAGGGCGTTAAGCGGTCCTGGCTGGTAGGCGGCGGAGAGCTGATTGCCGGTTATTTGAACGAGCACCTGGTTGAAGAGGTCGTGGTTTCGGTCCACCCGATTCTGTTGGGGCACGGCGTTCCGCTTTTCCCAACGAGCATCCCGAGCACTCGATTGGAGCTAATCGCGGCGGAGTCGTACGACAGCGGCTTGGTTCAGTTGAAGTATAAGATTAAGCGGGGATAGCAGTTTGCATTAAGCGAGAGCAGGGGGTGGCACTGATAGGCGAAATGAGGCACGAATGAAGCTTATCAGTGTTAACTCTGAGCAAGAAAAGAAACACGGATAATCTCTGGTCGTGTCCTCCCGGCGCGGTATCCGTGCCACCCCTGCCTTAGATTCCCAACATTTTCGCCAGGATGTCTTTTCGGTACGCGCAGACGGCGCCATAGCGGAGCATGGAATTGTTGGCAGGATCGACCGAGCTCATGCCGCAGACCTTGATTCCGAGTGGTACCAAGATCAATGTTAACGTAGTTCCTGTGAAGGCGTCTCCCTCGAAGTAATGGTCTAAGAAACAGACGTTGATCTTCAACAAATCTACTTCGATTGGAGTCGTGTCGAACAGGGGATTTGTGCCCGTAAGAATCGTTCCTTCGACCTTATTAACCCCGGCGTAGCCGTAGACCGTATGCCTTTGATCTTCGAGCCAGTGGGCTAATCGGTACGCAAACGAGATCTTATCCTCGATAACAAGAATGGTTTGGGGAGTTGCAAGTCCGAGACTTTCCACGGCTATCTATGACGCTTCCGGGACCTTTTCTTCGTTGGTTCAAGAGATGTTGCCGACGAGAGGTCAACAGCATCGTCGGTGGTGGCATCAAGCTTGCCCCGGATAACGATGGCATGGGGGACAGGGCGAGATGGATGCTCCTTGTTGGAGTGACCAGTTGCCTTGATTTTGTCGTTAAAGACGAGTGAGGTCGAGAAACCCGAGTCGATCAGCACTGCTTCTTCCACCCCAGCTCCGGCGATTGCGGCACCGAGCTTGGCGGAGGAGACTGAATCGGTCGCGGTACCTGCGACGAATTCTCCATCCTTGGTGATCCCGATAAATGCTCTTCGTCGAGCATCTTGGATATCTTTCGCGGCGAA
>JAYVXG010000601.1:0-11781 GCA_043785475.1 Armatimonadota bacterium | reverse complement strand
CCGATAAAAGTGATTTTCGAGGGGCCAATCGTGGCTGAACCACCGCCATGGATTGTTGTACTCGTTAAGCTTTGAAATGAGGAAGCTGGTGTCGGAGTCTTTGAGAAGTCCCGGCTGAACGGCACGAAATAGGAAAAGCGGTACGCAACTGAGCAAAGCTAATAGGAAGCCAACAGTCCTGCTTTTCACCCAATCATTATGCCCGGTGGAACGATTGCGGCGGTTTAGGCATACTAAAGAGTATGAAAATTCTCAGATGGGTTTTGCCTGTTGCCCTGGTTTACGGTGCTTTTGCATACGGGCAATCGGGCGTCGAATCGTTCAAGGGCAAAAAGATGCCCGCCTTTTCAGCAACTACCTTCGCCGGAAAGAAAATTTCCAATGAAACCCTGAAAGGCAAGCCTTACATCCTCGATTTCTGGGCAACTTGGTGCGGCCCGTGCAAAGCCGCGTCCCCAACCATGGAGAAAATTCACAAAAAATTTGCTGGAAAGGGCCTGATTGTCATTGGCGCGAATGTGTTGGAAGGCAGCGCAAGCGGAGTCGCGGAGGCAAAGAAGTATCCGAAGATGCATGGCTACACGTACACGTTCACTTCAAACAACGACAAACTTGGCGAGAAACTTGGGATCCAAGGAATTCCTTGCTTCATATTTGTCAACAAGAGCGGAAAGATAATTGCGGTACGAACGGGATTCGATTCTTCCGCTAGTCCTGCAGAATTTGAGAACATTGCAAAGGGCCTGCTTTAATTAACAGAAATTGGCGTTTTCGGAGCGGTGATGGAAATCCAGCCGCCGTTGCGGGCGGTGACTTTTGCACCGGACGTCTTTAAGTGCCCAAACGGGAGCCAGACGGTTTTTCCGACCAAGTAATTGGGTACGGAGAACGAAAATGGCTCGCTGCCTTGGGCGGCTTCAACAAGAGCAGCGGGGACGTCTTTGGGGTTGAACGTCGTCATGATCTTCATCGACTGCGAGAGGATTTTTGGTGGCAAGGCAACTTGCATCCAGAGCATTAGGCCGATATAGCGGCTCATGAAGTCGGAGGACTTTCCGGCGAAAAACTTGGTGGCAGGGTAATTTGTTGCGCCCTTGGTGATGATGGGGTCACAGGTTTTGCTGACCCATTTTTTGAGAACTCCTGGATCACACCCATATATTTGGTCAGGTGTTAAGTTGGGTTGGCGTGCCAGCCATGACATGAAGAGCTTTTCGCCGAGATAACCGTTCGCCCAGTATTCTGGTTTGTCGTATCCCCCGACGGCAGGGAGGGAAGCGTGACCGTATTCGTGGCATAGTTCGCGAACCTTTTCGAGGGGTTCCTTGAAGCTGGGCAGGTCGTAGATATAGATGGTGTTAACCTTTGATGAGATGCCTTTTGCCTGCGGGTCATTATCGAAGAGTTGTTCGCCACCAGGGTCGCCTGAGAAGCAAAGGTAGACGTCGACACAACTCCGCGCGAAGTCGGGTTTATGATCGTTTTTTAGTTCGGTGAAGTTGTAGATCCACAGCCGTAAAAGGAGTTGGGTGGTCTGGATTGCCAGGTCGGAGTGGACTTTGCGGTCTTGCGAAAAGACGCGAAATCGGAGTTGTGGTTCTGACGTTGACGACCGGGCGAGGGCGTAGCCTTCGGTAAGCCATTCGAATTCATATGGCTTTTTCTGCGGCGGGAATTTGAGTGGCGATTTCTTGAGAATTTCGAGAGGTTCAGCTCTTTGGCGCACTTCGATGAGTTCGCTTTGCAGAGATTTCAACGTCAAAAGCACTGCGAGGGACGTCATAGAATCTTCTTAATGATACATTAGCGATCGTCGAATCCGACAGGCCGATCTTCAAAAGTTCGCGATAAGGAGCTTCGTTTGGATTATGCTTTGGACTTTGATGCACTGGTCGTGCCAAAAACCTCGGACAGGCGAAATCATTTAGGGCTAATTTGGGCGGGTTGCCTGCCAAAATGGGGTTGTCCCTCTAATGCTTAACGAGAAAGTCGACTTCGGAAATCTGTACTTAATTATCACCGCGGCGGGCGTATTGTTCCTGATCGTGATGTGGGGGGGATTTTACGTGTTTACTCGGTTGAAGCGAAAGGACGAGGATAAGCGTCGCAGGTTTAAGAGCTACGTTGAGTCGGTAGAGTCGGTTGAGTCTGTAGATTAGGCGCGTTTAAAAAAGCGTTTGCTGACAACGGTTCCGGGTTCGCGTTTTCCGCGCACGTCGATTTGGCATTCGGTTCCGAGGGTGATGTCGGACCGGAGGAATCCAAACGCGAGTCCGGTGTCCATGAGTGGCGACACGACCCCGCTCGATACCTCTCCAATTTCATCGTCTCCGACGTAAATTTTCATGCCGGGGGCGATGAGCCGTTTGGCGTTAAGCCGGATTCCCTGGAGTTTGGTTGGGGTTCCGATTGTGCGAGCCGCGTTGATGATGTCGGAACCGATGAATTTCTTGGTTTTGCTGACTACCCATCCAAGGCCGGCGGCAATGGGCGAGAGATGATCTTCGAGTTCGTGACCGTAAAGGGGGAGTCCGGCTTCGACACGAAGGGTGTCGCGCGAACCAAGACCGCAAGCGGTGACGCCGTTAGCGAGGAGTGCATTCCAGAGTTGTTCGGCTTGGGTGGCGGAACAAATGAGTTCAAATCCGTCTTCGCCGGTGTAGCCCGAGCACGGCGCGAAGCACGGGATTCCGGCTACGTTGCAATTGGCGATTCCGAAAAGGTCGACGCTGTTGATGGCTTCTGGATTGTCGGACATTTTGGCGATTATTGCGCGGGCGGTCGGACCCTGAACCGCGATCATCGCGGTATCGTCGGTTTCGTCGGTCATCTCAACTCCGAAACTGTTTTGGCTATTGATCCAGGCGACGTCTTTGGTATGGTTGCTGGCGTTGACGACCATCGCAAACTCGGTCGGGGTGATTCGATAGACGATGATGTCGTCGACGCAACCGCCGGTTGCATTGGGGAGCAGGGAATACTGACCGCCGCCATTTTCGAGCTTCGCAACGTCGTTGCTCGTGATCCACTCCAGGAATTCGATGACTCTTTCTCCTTTAAATCTTAGGCGGGCCATGTGGGAGACATCGAACATTCCTGCGCCTTCGCGGACTGCTTTCGATTCGACGAGGATGCTGGTGTATTGAACCGGCATTTCGTAGCCAGCGAAGGGAACCATTCGGGCATTGAGAGCATGGTGGGCATCGAACAACGGCGTTCGGAGCAAGGCGTCGGACATGGAGAAAAGGGTACCCGTTGCGGCAAAGCCGCAAAGCTGCTAGCCAAGAAGCTGTTAGCTTTCAGCGGGGAAGTGAGGAGGTAAAAAGAGAAACCAATTTGGAGTTCAATTCGTACCCAGGATAAAGGTGATAGAATCGGGTTATGAACGAGTCTGACGGCAAAGAGAAAGGGCAATTGTTAGTCTTGGCATTGTTGATGATGCTTCCCAGTATTTTCTGGCTGGGAATCCTTTCCATTTACAAGGTATTTCATTTGACCATGTCCTCACCGATGGATTGGACTCGCTTGCCGGGACTCTTCGTCAACCTCGCAATGTTTGTATTGCCTTTCTTATGGAAAGGGAAATTGAATGGTGTTGCAGTTTTGCGTCGAACATTCCAGTCTTTTGACCTTACGTCTGTTTTTGTGGCGCTGGTACCCCTGGTGATCTGGATTGGCGCTCTCTATACTCTCACGGCTAGCTCAAATCAGCCATTTCAGCTCCACGCTCCTTTTGTGGGATTAACTGAGAGCCCATTTTGGCTTCAAGCTTTAGCAAATTCATTGATTGGAGGGGGTGCTCACATCTTTGCCATGCTGGTGATTGCTAGCGCAACAAAGTCTTCAGAGCGAGCAGTGACAATGGTCGCTATTACGGTCTTTGGAATCTTCGTGTCCTTGGCGAATTACGCCACAATTTATTGGGGCAATGATTTACGGGGGGTCCCTGTATCGGTATACAGTCCCATGCCTTCGATTCTTCGGGAAATAGGAACCCTGGCTTGTGTTCTGGCCCTGGTAACCCGAGGAAAGTTTGGCGGCTTGTCAGTTGCCGTGTTCTTACTTTCCACTTGGTTGCTCCCTTGGATGGGCAATCCGCGAAACTCAGGGGCCATTTCCATTGGGTTGCTTGGCGGTTCGTTAGTGATCCTTTTGGTCAACTATCTGCAGCAATCTGGCAAATGGGTTCGCTGGTCGGCTGAGAATCAGACGTAGCAGGGCACTATGAATGCGCAACCAGTTGGATTGGTAGGTGACTCTCGTCAGTCTCGACCGCTGAGCAGTTTGCAGTTCGCGATGCTGTTTGCTTTTGCCTTAATCCCCTTTTTCGTAACGATGTTCGCTGACATTGCTCGGCTAAATATCGATCTAAAATATAGCTTGATTCATTGGACGAGGCCAATTTGTTACTCTGCGGTCATCGCTATGCCGTTTTACTTGAACGGGGGAGGATTTGCCCGGTTGGCGTTTATACGCGCCTTTGCCAGTGCGAATACTCCGCTGGTGCTTTTTGGGCTGTTGCCAACTGCATTTAGCATTGCCTTAGCGATGGTTCAGCTCCATGGCTCAGAGAAAATCTGGCTCGAATACAACCCCATTAATTTCATGTACGACCATGCGGTACGTTCCTATTCCGCTCGGTTGTGGTATTTCTCCTGGGGGCTACCTCTGATTGGAGCGATCGCCTTCAGTTGGCTTACGATTCTGATTCTCTCGCTATCAGATGCAAGAGCCAGACTCATTGGGCTTGCGGCCACTCAGACATTTTTACTCGCTCTTGCGATGATCAGTTCACGATTGACGCACGTTACTGACTCAAAATTTCACTCAACAAGAGTTCTTCATAGTTCTAACACTGCCTTCTTCGTCGTGGATAACTTAGTATTTTTGATCATGGTTATTGCGCTGTACATGATTCTTGAAAAGGCATTTCGACCATCCTTGCTGGCAATGACCGCCTATTTGAGTTCCACTTTTGCGATCGGATGCTTTCTCGAGCGTCCCACCGACCTCTACGGAATTGTCGCCCATGTTCTCCCGGTCTTGATTATTTGGCTGTTCTTGCGAAACTCCAAATGGAGCTCTGAAAAGTGGGCCGATTACCAACAGAGACACGAGGCATTGCAAACCTGACCAATCGTGCGGTATCATTTCTATTCGCGCCGATACAGTTCGGCGGAGTTGAAGTCATGGCTAAGATCTGTCAAGTGAGTGGAAAGAAAGGTAATACAACGGCAAAGTTCATTCGGAACCGCCACTCGCAAGGTTGGAAGTTCAAAGCTCCTCACAAGAACCGAATTCAGCACGCCAACCTTCAGTCGGTTCGTGTACAGGTTCCTGGTGGAAACTCGGTTAAGCTGATGATTGCGACCAGCGTGCTGAAGAGCCCTGAGTTTGCCCGAGTTGTTTGTGGTCTCAAGCCGATTCCAAAAGCTTGGCTGAAGAAAGCATCGTACAACGTATAAACAATTTTCTTTGAAAGGAGAAGGCGGTAGCAAATATGCTACCGCCTTTTTTTGTCCGTGTTCGATATCGATTTCAGAGCCATTATCGTACCAGAGGGTCGAAAATTGAAATATCTCGAAGGACTGTCATTTCAAGGAAAAGAGGCGGCTGTAACAACCGGGGTCGAAAACTCCCTCGAAAAGGACAATTACGGCTTTTCCAGGGGTCAATTTTCCCGATGGAACGTGAAAATTGACAACCGGGCTACTTTCTGGGACCCTCCGGGTCGGGAAGGATTGAATCTATTCGCCCAAACCTAATTGCTAGCGGGGTGCTACTGCGAAAAAGAGTGCCAATGGCTACAATTTCCATCGTAGTTTGTTTCCTTACTTGGGCACAAGTTATTTGAGGAAGATTCACAACAAGGCCGTATGGTGGGTGGTGAGTCGGTATCCTTAACTAGATCATGGATCACCGCGACTTGTTAGGAGATGCCATTAAAGAAGAGTGTGGCGTTGTCGGAGTTTTTACGCCCGGTGAGGAAGTTGCCAGCACGACCTTCTTTGGCCTTTTTGCCCTCCAACATCGAGGTCAAGAGTCGGCGGGCATAGCTGTAAGTGACGGCGAGAAAGTGCGAATGCACAAGGATATGGGTCTGGTCAACCAGATTTTCACGCCGGAAATTTTAGACGGCCTGAAGGGTGACATGGCGGTTGGACACAACCGGTACAGCACAACCGGATCCAGTGTTTTGCGGAACGCACAACCAATTTATTGTCAAAGCTTAGTTGGTGAAATTGCGGTCGCTCACAACGGAAACCTTATTAACGCCGTTGAACTGCGGCTGCGAATGCAGGCGGAAGGGGAACATTTTGATTCGACGTCAGACTCGGAAGTTTTGGCCAGGATAATTGTCAATAACCTTAAGAATGGGCCACTTGAGGCCATTCGCGAGGTCATGCGCCTGTGCAAGGGCGCGTTTTCGGTTGTTGTCTTGACGCCAAATATGTTGATAGGATTTCGTGATCCGTACGGCATCCGACCGCTCTCGGTTGGCAAGTTGGGCGAGAAAGGTTATATGCTGGCTTCAGAGTCCTGCGCGTTTGGCCCGGTGGGGGCCACCTGCGATACGGACCTCAAACCCGGCGAGATCGCCTTGATTACTCGAGAAGGGATGACGATTGAGCAAGGAATTGAGTCGCCGAGGGAGGCAATGTGTCTTTTTGAGTTTATTTACTTTGCCCGACCTGATTCGCGAATGTTTGGAACAGGCCTTTATGGCGCGCGATTGAGAATGGGAGAACGGCTGGCCCAGGAACATCCGGTGGAAGCAGACATCGTCGTTCCCGTGCCGGACAGTGGAATCCCGGCAGCTTTGGGATACGCAAAAGAGAGCGGAATTCCGTTTCGCGAGGGAATGACCAAGAGCCGCTACATTCATCGAACATTTATTCAGCCCGACCAGCGCATGCGCGAGATCGGCGTGCGGATGAAGTTGACCCCGCTTGAGGATCACCTCCGAGGAAAGCGCGTCATATTGGTTGACGACTCGATTGTACGAGGGACGACCACTAAACAGCTCGTTAAAATGATGTTTGACTCGGGAGCGCTTGAAGTCCACGTTCGAATTACCGCTCCTCCGATCATTTATCCGTGTTTTTATGGCATTGATATGGCATCGAAGGGCGAACTTGCTGCGGCCCGAATGACAATTCCTCAACTCGCCGAATATATCGGTTGTACCTCGCTTGGGTACCTGAGCGTCGACGGAGCGCAAAAGGCGGTCGATGGAACTACCGAAGGATTTTGCACCGCGTGCTTTACGGGCAAATATCCGCTCGAGATTCCGGAAGGGCTGAAGAAACACGCATTTGATGATCCGCCTCCGGTCGGTGAGATGGCGACTGTCGCCAGTGGGCAGGGACAATTGTTCGACCAGTAATGGCGATTGTTGTTTTTCGAGGTTTGCTGGGTTTCGATGAAGATCATTCAGTCATTGAGGACGTTCCAGCATTTCGACAGTTGGATGAAGAATCCAAAACGTACAAGTTCCAATTGGAGCCCGATGAAGCCTTTGAATCGGCCATCCTTGGACACTCGAATCTCGTTCTCGACCAAGGTCCGCTGACGGTCGCGGCGTTAGGATGGAATCCGCCGGAGGGCTCCACTCATTTTCATCTTTCCTTGCTGAGTTTGGTTGGTAATGTTGTTCACTATCCTATGGCTTTGCCCACCCCAAAGGAGGCCAAAGTTATCGAGCGGCAACTGGCGCTCCTTAATACCAAGAACCTGACGATACTGATCGGTGAGGGATTGGATCATGCTCTTATTTGTGAGAAGCGCATCGAAATTCGCACGGCGAAACCGTCTCAGGCAGTCCAAAATGGCTTGGTTGCATCTTTGCCCGAGGGCGATAGTGAGAACGAGTTGCGACGGTTCATCGATGACTCGGTGAACGTGCTGGCTGAACAAGAGTTCAATTGTCGCCGAATCGATCATGGAATTGCTCCGATCAATTTGTGCTGGCCGTGGGGGCAGGGCGAGCGGCAGAGAATTCCTAGTCGGGCATTTGAATTGGGCTCTCCTTTGATGGTTCGGACCAATTCGTTGGCCCTCAGAGGTTTGGCCAAATTGTCGGGGTTTCAAGCGGAGAAGCTGCCAATGTTTTCTGAAATTGACCTTGTTGGACTGGGAAACACGATTCAGCGAGATGCCCGATCGTTGACGATCATTGATATTGGAGTTTGCCCGCCTGATGAGGAGCAAAGGGAAGCATTTCTTGCCCGAATTGGGGAGCTTGGAACCAAGTTAATCGGGCCGCTCTTGGATTGGCAAAAGGAAGCGAAAAGGCACTTGGGCTTTGTGGCGCTGAACCGTCATGGTGGAGGGCTTTTGGCTCGATGCGCGCCGCTGAACGAGCGAGATCACTTTCCGTTTGACGAGCGTTCGCTGACGGAGAAACGGGTGGAATGGATGTCGTTGACGCGACTGCTTGACCTCGACCTTTGAAAACGAAAAGGACTCGTGAGGAAACCGCCAAGCGATTCCAGCACGAGTCCAATTATTACGATCAATGAGGATTACGCCCGCTTCGTGGTAATAGTTTGGGTTATGTTCATTGGTTGATTTCCGAAATTCATCTGCATATTCATCTTTGTACTTGAGCTGATTGGGGTTCCCGTGCCGCGCTCCATGCTCGACGTTCCGCCGCCGCTCATCGACATTGACATCTTCATACCAGCCCCTTTGGCACCGGGCACATCCATATTTACCGTGCCAGCGATCGACAATCCGATCAAAACTGAGCTTGCATCGGCTTTTAGAAGTTTGTAAGTGAGGTTGACCTTCCCGGTGGACTTCATTCCGGCGGCTCCTTTCTGTCCCTTAGCCGCACCGCTAATGAGGGCGCCCATGTCGATGGTGTTTGTCCATGATTCACCAATTTTGACTGGCTTGGAAGGGAATGTGACGCCAGAAAATGCGCTGTTCATTCCACTCATCATGCTTTGCATATCTGCAGACTTGGAGGTGTCCATTTTTGGCTTGAAATGCTTATCCATGTAAAGGATTGTTGTCTTTTCCATCGCCTTTTTCGTTGCTTCGGAACTTGCTCCTGGGCCGCCGGTGGTTTTCACGTTGGAAGTCGTTGACTGAAGCTTGTAGTAACCATTTTCAAGGCCAAGGACTTTCATTGCAACCATCATCGAAGTAGTTGAATTGCCCATTTGGCTGGTTTGAGCCATGGTCATGGACGATTTGTACGTCGA
This sequence comes from Armatimonadota bacterium, assembly GCA_043785475.1. GTDB lineage: Bacteria > Armatimonadota > Fimbriimonadia > Fimbriimonadales > Fimbriimonadaceae > Fimbriimonas. The sequence continues at coordinate 2,569 of JAYVXG010000601.1, read as the reverse complement.
GCCAACTTTCGGTTGGTACAGGAGTACGACTGGTGCTTGGGTTGCAAGCATGCTAGCAATTGCGATAATTGACATGATTCAATTAAAGTATACGGATTGGCGCCAATCTTCGCTTCAATTCGTTATAGATTCAGCTTTCCGGCTCGGTAGATTCGGGTCTTTTGGAATCCGTGTTTTCCGTAGAAATCTTCGAGAGTGGTCCAGTCGATGAGACATTTTTTGACGCCTCTTGATTGAAGTTCTAACAGGCCAGCGGAGAGAATTGCCCCGCCCCATCCGTGTCCTCGCACCGTTTGCGATACGCCGATTGGTCCGAGCGTGCCCCAGTTATCGCCGAGGCTTTTCCGCCACACGGCTCCGGCGATTGGGTATTTGCACTTTGAATCTTGAATAGAGGCAAATCCATGAATGGCATCTTTATGAAACAGGCCGACGATGCCGTGATGACATCCTTCTTGCTCGATTTTGGTGAGGATATCGTAGCGCCATCGACCTGGGAATTCGCGCTCGAAAAATTTGACTAAAAGGCTATGATCGTCTGGAGTAAGAACGCGGAATTCGACACCATCCTTCGGCAGTTCTCGCGGAGCGGTGTATTTGGTAAGGTCTCGCTCGAGATCGAAATACTCGCCGCCGAGGGAAAATCCTTCGATCATGAGGAAGTCATTGAGGCGGGGCTTATCGACCGGAACACCTGGCCAGAAGTGGCGATTATCCATGCCAAACAGGACGCACGATGCTCCACGATCTCGCATGACCTTCTTGCTGTCGCTGAAGACATCGACCATGTGAAGTGGGTCGGTGAAGGCCATTCCGCTGAGGTGCATTGCATCGGGGTCGGCGACTTTGTAAAATTTTGACGGGCTTCGTTTGATGATTACGAACGCGCGCAGCATGTTTTCGAAATCGAGGTCGAGCAGGGACGCTCCCCAGTCGAATGTTGGGTGATCTACTGTATTGATCCGCAGTACGTCCATGTCGATGTGATACCGTTCGGGGTAGAACGTGTTCCAAAGATCAAGAACTTGGTTGAGGTCAGCGTCGCGCCAATCGGTAATCATACTCGTGTCTCAAGCAGGCAATACAGATGTTCAGTATAGTCTGTGATGGCGTCATATGCTCGGGCAACTCTGTCCCGAAAAAATACATCGTCCGAATCAATGAACTTCTGGAGGTTTTCTGCAACCCAAATAGCTTCAAATGCGTCGGTGCCATGGCCAAGGGTCCGAAGTCCTATCCGCTCGTCTTCGACATCAAATCGGATGTATGCAATGAGGAATGGACGAAGATCTTGATACGTAATCGAAAGCTCTTGTTTGAGCGAAAGGTATTTTGAGGTCGCGCCTGCGGCGGCACCGTATCGTTGGGCATGCACCATCATCTCGACGAGCTCGGTGAAGTGTAACTCGAATCCGATGAGATTTGACTGTGTCTGAGCGGCCTCATGAAGTTCGCTAACCTGCCGAAAACTTTCGAGGCCAGATTCAAAAAATCGAGAGATGAAGTTCCATATTTTCGCATCCATGCGAATGGCCAAAACTATGTGCCCCCTTGCTTTTGTACATAATTGATTTTCAGATCTCGAACAAGGGAGTGAATGTGCTTTTTGTCCTCTTCGTCAAGTTGTGTTTCGAGTTGAGAGGCGAGAAAGCCGACCACGTCGATCGCGACCCTTGCTTGGGTGAGGTCAGGTTCGATCTTGCCAGTGACCATATCGGGTTGCAAACCGAGCTTTTGCCAGGCAACACTGCTCATTTGGTCCAGAATCACGGCCAAATGGTCATATATAGTTGGTGCGGAAATTTGAGGGATATCTTCTGGCATCTGGTGCATTTATAGACGTAGAAGGGAACGGGAATGAACCAAGAAATTGGAACTTCGCAGGTACCATCTGAGGCTATATGATTCAAGACGTCATCATCATTGGTTCCGGTCCGGCCGGATACACCGCTGCTTTGTATGCAGCGAGGGCAGATTTGAAACCGATGGTTTTCGCCGGGTACCAACCGGGTGGACAGTTGACGATCACGACTGACGTTGAGAATTACCCTGGCTTTCCGGACGGAATCATGGGCCCCGACATGATGGAGCTTTTCCGAAAGCAAGCCGAGCGATTTGGTACTGAAGTGGTTTACGAGAACATTACGAAGGTGGATTTTACTGCTCACCCGTTTCGCGTGTGGGCCGAGGAGAAAGAGTACCAGGCGAAGGCGATCGTTATTTCTTCGGGTGCAAGCGCGAAGTGGCTGGGACTTGAGTCAGAAGTTACGTTTGGCGGGCACGGCGTCTCGGCTTGTGCGACGTGCGACGGGTTCTTTTTCCGGGGCAAGGTCGTTGCGGTTTTTGGAGGTGGAGACACCGCGATGGAAGAGGCTCATTACTTAACGAAGCACGCCTCAAAGGTTTATTTGGTTCACCGGCGCGACGAGTTTCGGGCGTCGAAAATCATGCAGGAACGGGTTCTGGCGAACGAGAAAATTGAGGTTTTGTATAACACGGTTTTGGAAGAGATTGTGGGCGACCTCGAGCCGTTTAAAAAGACCACCGGGGTCCGTTTGAAGAATGTTGT
>JAYVXG010000600.1:0-3688 GCA_043785475.1 Armatimonadota bacterium | reverse complement strand
GCCGACATCCGCTTCGAGAGCGGTGTGGACGAGATTACTCTGACAAAAGATGGTTTTGGGGTTCTCGGAGAAGAGTTCGATCACCTCGTCCTGGCTTTGCCGCTCCCACTAACATCTCAGCTGCTCTGGACCCTCGAAGAGAATCGCCCGATGTCGAATGTGTCCTATCGACAGTGTTTGAGTGTGATGCTCGGGTTTGCGATTTCGCCGCCAAATGTGCCATACCATGCGCTGATCGAGCCTGAACACGGGCACCCGATGACGTGGTTGAGCATTGAATCCAACAAGTCTCCAGGACGTGCACCGGAAGGTAAATCCGCGATGGTGATGCAACTCAGCCCGCGATTTTCGAAAGATAACTACGAAAAATCGGATGAATTCGTTATCGCCACTGCCTTAGCCTTCACCAAACATCTCTATGGCGCGAATTTTGACCATGCTGAAGTGGCCCAGGTGAAGCGTTGGAAGTATTCACAACCCGAGAACTTGGCCAGATTTGAGGCGGTGAATCAGCCCGGTTCGAAGATATTGATTGCCAGCGATGGACTGCTTGGTGGACGGGTCGAGGAAGCGTTCGAGTGCGGATATCGCGTAGGAGAATTGTTGCTCAATGCTTAGTCTTGTTGTCTTAGTGGCCGCTCAATCAAAGATTCTCAATTACGAGATCACTCAAAACGGAAAAGTTATTGGGGCTGCGAAAGTCTTGATCAAGTTAACGGCGGATGGCGGCAAGCGGACCGATACGAAACTCACGCTCCTTGAGAGTGAGCCGAAGATTGAAATGCACACCACCCAGGTCTGGGCAAAGTCGGGTCGACCGACTCTAAAGATTGTTCAGATGTTCAACCTCAAAGGCGTCGAAACTTCGCGCACCAGAATTGATTTCCGAGTGACCGATCTCCTAATTAATAAGACTGTCAACGGCAAATTGTCGAAGTTGACCATCGTAATTCCGGCGAAAGCCGAAATCCGTGACCTGCCCGAGTTCTGGTTCTTGCGCGATAAGCCAACCAAGGGTCAAGTGTACAAATATTGGACGTTTAACACGACCTCGCTAACGTGGGAGCAGACGACGAGCACCTTCGTCGGAGCTACCAAAGTTGGCACATTCTGGCAGCCCCAGGTTTCACAAGTCATTGGCAAGCGCAAACTCGACATGTTTTTGGATGAGGCTGGCTTTCCCGTGAATTCTGTGACCAACGATGGCACAAAAATCGTTGCGAAGTCTTAGAAACATGTCGAATCCTATGCAGTATGCCGAAGCTTGAATAATCCTCCATGTGAACCTTGAGACAGAGGTTAAAATGGGCTTATGTTCTGCCATTTGCTCTGCTCTCTCCTTCTTCCCTCCGCCGAGGAGCCTCTGCGCATGAATATATTCAATAGTTTCTATGGCATTGACTATAAAATTACAGTTACGGCGTCAAAGTTTTCGTATAAGGGGCACAAGCTCCATCCCGCAATTGAATCAAAGGGAGTTATGGCAAGGATAGACAATCAAATTTTTTGGGGAAATAAGTGGGAAACATTTGAACAAGCCGGTCGTGACGGGCCGACTGTTCTAACTGGTTTAACTTTTCAGCGTCGCCGAGAAGTTTTTGACTTTCCAAGGTCGGCACTATTTGGTGCCTTTGACATATCTTTTCAGACATTTGGAGGGGAGAAACCATCAACCTGGGTAGATTTCAAGACTGGTGTCATATCGTTGAAGCTAGACGGAGGGGACGGTGGAGATACTTACTTTGCGTTTTTCTCAGTTAGCCGAGATGGGACTCGCGGCACCAGGAAAATATTCTTGGCAGATGATTCGAAGCCTATTGAGACAAAGTCATACAAACTTCTAAAAAGAAAAGTACAAATCTAAATTCTTGTGCTCAAACACCATGCTTGCATTACAAATCTTTGCAGTTTCTTACTTTGGTGGCCCTCCAGCAACGTGGGAGGTCGTCTTTTCTGCGAACAAAGTGCTGATGTCCTCGAAGGGAAAGGTCACCGAGCCGGGCCGATCAGAGATTTACTCACTGGACGTCGAATCGAAGAAAATCCGCAAAATCGCCTCCTCAACGCTGGATCTCAATTTCCCAAAAATAACCGGTAAGAATCGATTGATGATGCTGGAACATAGCGAGAAATCGGGGAAGAACACGCTCGTCCTGGTTGACAAAAAGTCGGGACATCGGATCAATACAGCCAGCCTCCCAAATGGTGAAATCGACCGAATCAAACTCGTTCAAAACGGGAAATTCGTCTTGGTTTACTACCACACCAAGAAAGAAAACTACGGTTCGATTAGGGACTCCAAGAAGATCGTCATCTTCCGCGATTTCAAACCATATTTCACGGCGATGAGCGTGCTGGATGCCACCATCGACATCGATGGATTCAGCGTCCTCACGACTCGGCATGGGACAAATCCGCTGACTAGCATTTTTAATGGTGAGAAAACGTCGGTGCCCATCCCGCTGCCCATGTCAAAGGGAGTTCGCAATCTCGCCACCGACGACAACGGCGCCGTCTTCGCTTTTTCGGTTCTCGATTATCGCAAGTTCTATGCTGGAATTCGGTCGGTGCGCAATCCAGCTTTTCAAACCAGCGGCCTGACGGGAAGCGAAAAAGAGGAAAATGACATGACTCTTTCTGAATTCGGAGACTTCGAAGCCATGTACGGCAACCATCTTTGGTACGACCATCAGCTCAATCAGTTCCTTATTGGCGGAACTCATGGAATGAGCGACGGGCACCACGATTTGACCATTGCCATCGACTCGCAAACCAATCAGATGCGTTGTCTTTGCGAAGGGAATTACCTCGGCATCAATTCTACCGGCGAAACCATTGGTCTCATTCGGCCCTGGTTGGGGCCATACAAGCGAGGGGGCGAGCGCATTGGTCGCATTTTTTCAAGCAAGGCGGCGAGAAAGAGTGTTTACAAGCAAGACCGATTTCTTACCCCTCAGTCGCTGAGCGTCAAAGAAGCCTATGGTGTCAACGATTTCGCTGGACAATCCAACTGACCCTTCCGTCAAGCTAAACTGAATTCGTGAAGCTTCATAGTTTCCTCCTCGGCCTCATCGCCTCGTGCTCCGCTATGGCAGATAACTCCTCCACCAAAATTTGGGCAACCGCCCCGGCGGCAAAATTCTACGACTCAACGCCCCTCGGCAACGGGCGAATCGGAGCGATGGTGTTTGGCGGAATCCAGGAGGATCGAATCGTCCTGAACGAGTCCACCGTCTGGTCCGGCAGCCCCCAAGACGCCGACCGACCAGAGGCATACAAAGTGCTCCCTGAGATCCGGCGACTGTTGCTTGCCAACCAGCCGAGAAAAGCCCAAGACCTCCTTCAACAAAACTTCGTCTGCAAAGGGCCAGGTTCATCCCAAGGTAAAAACGGACAATTCGGCTGCTACCAAATGCTTGGCAATCTGCGCATTAAATACGACCACGAGAATCCGCAGCATTACAATCGAGGGCTCGACCTCTCGACCGCAGTTTGCAACGTTACCTACCACAAGGGCAATAATTTGTTTGACCGCGAAGTTTTCGTTTCGGCACCGGACCAGGTCATCGTCTATCGAGTTTCGAGTTTAGGTCCCAAAAAGGTCAACGCATTTATTAGTCTTGATCGCCCCGAAAACGCAAACACCCGAGTCGAGAATGACCGACTCTATCTGGATGGAAAGCTCACC
>JAYVXG010000599.1:0-11807 GCA_043785475.1 Armatimonadota bacterium | reverse complement strand
TCTGTGGGGGAGATCTGGCACCTTGGGAAACTTCGTTTCCTCTGGTTCGTTCTATGGCCCAACTCACCCCTGGCTGCTTCGCAGCTCCCCTCAGCTTCGTGAGGGAGATTGAGTCTATTGACGCGGGACGCGACGGATTGGCGGGCGGAGCGCGTGAAAATGCGTTGGCAGTTGACCGTTGGCAGAAATTGCTTACCTACCTCATCTCTTCGCAAGCTTCGCGCGAAGGTCTTCTTGGAAGCTTCGCTTCGTTAGAAGGAGAAGAAAAGGATGGCGACTACAAGCCAAAGTTCGACATTAATTTGCTCACCACTTTAATATGGTCATGGCGGACGTGTTCAGAGTCGGACATGAAGTTTCCGGGAATGATGCGCAGCCCCATCGCCTTGATCCGGTCGACATCTGGGTCTACGAAGATTTGGCCGACCGCGCGGTACTTTTCCAGCGATGCATCGGTCGGGACTCCAGTATTGACCAGCACGTAGTCGAACACTTTTTCTTTCACTTGCTGCATAATTGCGCCAACGTGTTCGCTCGCGCTGAACGAGTCACTTTCGCCCTTTTGGGTCATGACATTACAGATATAGATTTTGATTGCACTGCTATCTTTCAGTGCCTGAGCCATCCCAGGGATGAGGAGATTGGGGATGACCGAAGTGTAAACACTTCCGGGTCCGATACAGATCAGGTCTGCGTTTGCGATCGCATCGAGCGCGGGTTGATAGGCGTTGACGTCCTTTGGTGCGAGTCTCAGCTCTTTTATTTTTCGTCCGGCCTCGACAATGGCGGTTTCGCCGGAAATTTCGATATCATTGTCGAGCAATGCGTGGAGGCCGACATGGTCTAAAGTGGACGGCATCACTTGGCCGCGAATCGCGAGAACTTTGGATGCCAAATTTATCGCCTGTTCAAAGTCGCCTTGGGCTTGCTCGACCAGGGCCGTAATGAGCAGGTTCCCCATGGAGTGCCCGCTCAGCGAGCCGCCGTCGCGAAACCGATATTGAAACAGGTCGGTCATCGCCTTTTCGGCATCGGCGAGGGCGACGAGGCAGTTTCGGATATCGCCGGGAGGAATCATGCCCTTTTCGTGGATCAGGCGACCAGATGAACCGCCATCGTCGGTTACGGTGACAATCGCGGTGATGTTGGATGAGTGTTGCTTCCAACCTCGGAGGAGGGTCGATAGTCCGGTTCCTCCTCCAATGGCGACAATGCGCGGACCCTGGGAGAGCGCTTGTTTGCGCAGGTAAACGTCCGCGTGGCCGGTGGTGATATTGGGGCTAAACGTTTCGATGATGTGGTTCAGAACGTTGCGGACGGATAGGATGAGGAGCACAAGCCCGAGAATGAAGAGAGCTGCTCCGAGCCAGTAGATAGTGTTATCCGTTTGGTTCACATCGAGCCAAGATTCAAAGACTCCCGAGACCAAACCGTGAAGGTACGTGATGAGTGCGTGGATCTGGAACCCAAAAGCGAGCAGCGAGCCGAACAGCGCGGTGACGAGGCCAAAGAATCCGAAGGTGAGTCCCTTCCAGATTCCCTTTGTGGGGGCCAGAACGTTTCGTATTCGGTGTCGGCGACTCACTCTTTGTCGTCAGGCAAAAAGACGCCCAATACTCCGTTAATAAAGGATATGAGCAATGATGCCACGAAGGCGGAAAAGAATCCTTTCATCCCGGAATCTCGAATGGAAAATCCGAGATCGAGCCGAGCCGCCATGTAAAGAACGGCAGCATTTACGACTAAAGAAAACAAACCGAGGGTGATACAACTGAGAGGCAGGGTGATGAATTTGAGGAATTTGCCGAGGGTGGCATTGAGGAATGCCAACAAGGCAACCCCCAGCATCAAAATCATCGCTTGGCCAAATCCCGACGCGTTAGCTTGAAATCCAAGCCCAAGGGCCTGGCACAAGATCGACGCGGCGAAGACCGAAACTGCCAATAAAATCCATCTAAGGCCTAACCGTTTCATCTTTGCTCAGATTCATTATGACGCGAGTCATACTCATGATACGCATGACCGCGAAAACACCGATGCTCCAACAGTATTTCTCTGCAAAGGCAGAGCATCCTGGTGTGCTCCTTGCGATGCGGGTTGGCGACTTCTATGAGTTTTACGGTGAGGATGCCGAAACCGCTGCAGCCGCGCTCGAAATTACCTTAACGTCGAAGGGGGATGGTTCAAATGGGAAAGTGTCCATGGCGGGGGTTCCGTATCATGCGGTCGAAAAATATCTCGCCCGCCTGCTTCAGAAAGGGCATAAAGTCGCTATTTGTGATCAACTGGAAGATACGAAAGCCGCGAAGGGTTTGGTTCGCCGCGGGGTGACGCGGGTCATGACTCCGGGAACGGTGCTCGAAGATACGTTGCTGGAGTCGGGGCGGAACAACTTCTTGGCTGCGCTGTGCGTTAGCGATGGTTCGCTTGGTCTGGCGATATTGGACCCTTCGACGGGCGAATTTCAAGTGACGGAGTTGTCGGGCTCGGAATCTCAGGAGCGACTGTTGCAAGAGCTTGCCCGGTTGCGGCCGTCCGAGTTGCTGCTGGGCAAGGACGTCGAAGCGTACGGTGAAGTTGCGCGCAACGCGCTGGGCTCTTCGACGACGGATTTTAATCAACCTCGGCTGGATCAGGCGACTCGTAAACTTTCTGAGACTTTTAATGTCTCGTCTTTGAGTGGTTTTGGGTGTGCCGACAAACCCGCCGCGATTACGGCTGCTTCAATGATCGTGGCTTATGCCGAAAAAAATCACGTTTCGCTGGCTCACTTGCAGGGTCTCTCGACTTATTCGGTTGACGGCTTTATGCGGCTGGATCCGGCAACTCGGCGGTCGCTGGAGCTGACTCAGAACCTTGCCGATGGTTCTCGCCGCTTCACACTTTTGGGCGTTTTGGACATGACCCGGACTCCGATGGGTGCTCGCCTGTTGCGAAAATGGGTTGAGCAGCCGTTGCTCGACCGCGACGAGATCAAGCGTCGGCACGATGCGGTCACTCGATTTTTGGGTTCCTCGATCCATCGCGGAGATTTGCGCGAGGCGTTGGGTGGACTGTCGGATATTGAGCGGTTGGTTTCGCGGTGCTCGGCGAACCTGGCGGGTCCGCGAGATTTGGCGGCGTTGCGGCAAACTCTGATCAATCTTCCGAAAGTTCTTCAGCCCGCGGAGAAGCTCGGCTTTGGTCGTATTCAGGAGCTCATCGAGCAGGTTCAGTCGCACGGCGACTTGGCGACGTTGCTTATCAATTCAATCGTTCCCGAGCCGCCGCATTCCGTCCGGGATGGCGGGATTATCCGTCCGGGGCACGACCATGAGCTGGATAAATTGCGTGAGTTAGGTCGATCTGGAAAAACATTTATTGCGAGTCTCGAGGCTCAGGAGCGCGAGAATAGCGGAATTTCTTCGCTAAAAATCGGATTTAATTCGGTGTTTGGCTATTACATTGAAGTCACCAAACAGCACATCGCTAAGGTGCCCGAGCATTACATTCGCAAACAAACCACGGCAAACGCCGAGCGGTACATCACCGCTGAGCTGAAGGATCAGGAGGCTCAGGTTCTGGGTGCGGAGGAGAAGGCTACCTCGCTGGAATCCGATCTGTTTCACCGGGTGAGGTTGCGCGTTGCCGAGAACGCGGGGTCTTTGCTCCAGACGGCGCGGGCGATCGCTGAGATCGACGTGCTGTCGAACTTTGCTGAGGTTGCGGTGGTGCGAAACTATACTCGCCCGGACGTGGTGGAAGAGGATGTGCTGACGTACCATTCTGGTCGTCATGCGGTGGTGGAAGCGAATAACGCGAACTTTGTTCCGAACGATTTGGAGTTAGGCGCGGAGTTGCCCCGTTCTTTGATTATCACCGGGCCGAACATGGCGGGTAAATCGACTTACCTGCGGCAGACTGCGCTCATCGTTTTGATGGCGCAAATTGGATCGTTTGTGCCCTGCAAAGTTGCACAAATCGGCATTTGCGATCGCATCTTTGCTCGCATCGGCGCCAAGGACGAGCTCGCTCACGGGCAGAGCACCTTCATGGTTGAGATGGTCGAATCGGCGAATATTCTCAACCATGCGACTGAGCAGAGTTTGGTGATTTTGGACGAAGTCGGCCGGGGTACCTCGACATTCGATGGGCTTGCCATTGCATGGGCGATGATCGAGCATTTGGTTGGAATGCGGTCGAAGACACTGTTCGCGACTCACTACCATCAGCTCAACGAGTTGGAGAAGTCGATGCCGACGGTAAAGAATTTTCGGGTCGCAGTCGAAGAGTTCGGCGACGACATTGTCTGGACCCACCGCGTGCTTCCTGGCGGGGCAGATCGATCGTACGGAATTCATGTTGCCCGCATGGCGGGCGTCCCTCAGGCGGTATTGGACCGCGCCAACGAAGTACTTCATGACCTCGAGAACACCGATGCTCCTCGCGCCATTCCGGTTTCGACTCAGCGTCTACAAATGACCTTGTTTGAGGCCGAGCGTCCGCCAGTGCTAGATGAGCTGGAGAAGGTTAATGTGAACGCCTTGACGCCGTTGGAGGCGCTTCGACTATTGGACGACTGGAAGCGAAAATTTAGTTCTTAAGATTTATGTGGAGTGCGCCGGACTTATCCGCGCTTTGTCCTGCGAGATTTATTTCGCTGTAATTCCGAATCGCTTACTCCAGTTCCATCCAGTCGGATCAAAGCCGCTGGGGCTCCACCTTTCATTGGCTCCAATGTACGTCCGGTAAACAAAATCTTGTTTTGCTTGGTCCTTATGGCAAAACATGCACGACTCAAGTTTCCCGTCGCCGTTTAACTTAGCGGTGAACCCGTCGATTGCGGCAAACTGCCAGTCGCCGCACGCTGGGTTGTAGCCCTTTGCTCGCTTGATCATAACGGTATTGAGAAGCATCGGGCCACCTGGCTTAAGGAGGACACTACCTCCTGGCTGTTTCTCTTTGACGATGATCGAACCAACGGGGAATTCACCACCCTTCATCATTGCAGTCTCGCCGATCGGGTTCACGTAAACGGTGATGTACCGATCAAAGTGCGGATTCTCCTTTTGGTAATACTCTCGCTCTTCGGGCATGACTCCGCGGCATAGAAGGTCAAGGGAAGTGGACAGTAGAACCGGTTTCGGATTTGCCTTTTTCCACTTCGTATAGTCCTTGACGAGTTCCAAGGTCGTTGGCTCATGCTTGCGGGTCCCGAGTGCGATTCCGGTGACCGCAGCGGTCAAGGCAGCCAAAATGAGGAAGCATTTCGCGGTTGGTATCATAGGTTGATTATAAGGCAAGTTTGTGAATTTATGGCACTGATACGGGTAGCGAGGAACGATTGAGCTTATCAGTGTTGACCCGGAGAATGTCCGATGGAAAGTTCGAAGGTTTGGTGAAATCGCATGGCGCCGCCTTCGCTACTTCGAGTGTAGGAAATTAGTTGTAGCGAAGCAGCTTCGGCGGACAAATGGGGTCGCTCGCCTGGTCAGTGAGATTCGCAAGTTAGTAAGAGCGACCGTGGAAGGGACGGGTTCGATTTCTTTCTCCAGGCCTCAGCGGATTGTTCGCTAAGCTCACAATCACCTTCGATCTGGGCTTACATTCTGTCGACCCTTTGGGCCTCAGGAATGGCTTTACTCAGAGAAAATAGGCAGGTTTCCGCTAGTTAGTTTCACACGGATAAACTCGGCTTAAGAACTTGTTCGCTCAAACAAATCGACCGTGTATCCGTGCCACCAATCAAACCCGGAGGCAAGCGTTAGAACCGACTATCGGTGTTCGTTTCAATTTCCTCAATTGTGATTCCCGCCTTGGTCAAATAGCCAAACGCCATTGTTTGCTGGTCCTTGAGGCAAGGGATGAGCCAGAGCAGATCAGAGAACTCGCGTGGTCTCTGCGCCTGATGAGCTGCTTGCATCTTGTCGCCCCACTCCTCAATTAGCTTGCTTATTTCTTCGTGAGTTAGGCCCTCAATTTCAGATGGAGATGACAAGGGATTGATAAATCTCTCCATAAGCGTGTCTTCGAGGTGATTCCTCACAAATTCGGAAGATTTTGGTGGCCATCGAGGACCTTCTTCGAATGTTGGTAAAGCTTTATCGAGGTCATTTCGCATTGTTAGCCAATCGATTTTTCTCGCCTCGAAGTACTTGGTCGTTTCCGTCCCCTCTTGCAAGAGGCTGAAAAAGAGATGGTCAAGTTTAACTTCGGGAGCGCGGCGGATTCTAGCTTCGTTCTCCGCGGCCATCAGGCACGTGACGGATCGAAAGGAAAAGGCATATTTTTCCAATGCCGGCCTTCGAGCAAGCGCCTTGGCAAGGTCAATAGGCTTCATATAGGCTTCGGGATTTTTCTCAAACCTTGCGTCCCGTTCTGCCTCTTGATCAATTGAAGGCTTACCATGCTTGCGCTCGAGGTCGGCCATCATCTTCGTCTTCAACTGCTCCACTCTCGCGTGGAGCTTGTCTTTGTCAAACCCAGGTGGCGTGAAGTCTCTAACGATGAGACTAGGCATGGCTTTGGTCAGGGATTCCTGACCCGAAATGCTGAGAATAATCTCTCTCGCTGCACCTGGTTCCGATAGCAAAATCTGGATGAGCCGCCCGGGATTGGCGACCGAGCCGGCTTCCCTCGCCTCTTTGGTTGCCTGGCGCATCGCATCCTTGACCGGCTGACTGATCGGAGCCTTTCCGAGATCTTCCAACTTCCCGATCAAGATTGTCGACGGAATCCCTTCTGCACGAGTCTCGTTTTTGTTCAGTCCGTCTTCGATGGCAGTCAACAAAACTTCCTCGGAAGCGCCGAGAGAGTTTACGAAGGCTTTCCATTCCTCGCAGTGCTCCTTCGTAAACGCTAGCAAAATGTCGACGCTCGTCGAATATGTCTTATCAATGTCGTCCATCGACGGTGAACGCAACATCCTTTCTTGCCCAGCAGACTGGAGCAAGTGGAACAATCCGAATCCTGGCATTGGCGAATCCATATCTGAGACATTATTCACCGATTCGAAACGAAAGAAGTGTGATCCTTTCTTCATTTCTCTGCCAACTGCCAACTGCAAACTGCCGACTTCTCCCCAAACCTGCCAAAATAGCTAAATGACCGTTCGCGAGTTGCGAGAGAAATACCTCCGCTTTTTTGAGAGCAAGGGGCACACGATCCATGATTCTGGGTCGCTGATCCCCATCGACGTCACGGGACGTTTGGACGAAAGCCTGCTCTTTAATGGCGCGGGAATGATTCAATTCAAGCCCTATTTCCTCGGAACCGCGACGCCACCGAACAAGAACTTGGTCACCGCTCAGAAGTGCGTGCGCACCGGAGACATCGACGAGGTCGGCGACGACAGCCACCTCACCTTCTTCGAGATGCTGGGCAACTTCTCGTTTGGCGACTATTTCAAGAAGGAAGCGATCGCTTACTCGTGGGAGTTTCTGACGGATTCGAAGTGGCTGGGATTAGATCCCAAAAGACTCTCGTTCACGGTTTTCGAGGATGACGATATCGCTTACGACTGCTGGTCGGAACATATTTCCGCTGCCGGTATCGACCCATCGACGCGGATCATGAGGCTGAGCGAGGAAACCAACTATTGGCCTCCATTCTCGGTCAGCAAAGGCTCTCCCGGTCCGTGCGGCCCGAACTCGGAGATGTTTTACTGGACGAACCCAGCAACGGTTCCTGGAATCGCTGCGGGTGACTATTCGCGCGATCAGTGGATCGCCGACGACGAGGCGCGCAACTGGCTTGAGATTTGGAATGACGTGTTCATCCAATTCGATTGGCAGGGGCATCTGCGCAATCCCGAGCGTCCGTCGGATGGTTGGCAAAAGACGGGAATGCCAGATTTACCGTTCCAGTCAATCGATACTGGAATGGGAATGGAGCGGACGGTAGCCGTCCTCGAAGGCAAAAGCTCGGTGTACGACACCGATGCCTTCTTCCCGATCTTGGCGAAGATCGACGTGTTGCGAGGAGCCCTCACGGATTCAGGAACCCCCACCCCTGCCCCTCCCCCTCCCAAAGAGCAAGGGGAGGGGAATGAGGTTCAGATGGCCCGTCGAATTATCGCAGACCACATTCGCACGTCCTGCTTCTGCATCGCCGATGGAGTTATGCCGGCCAACAATGGTCGAGGCTATGTTTTGCGGCGCCTCATTCGCCGAGCCGTCTTGAAGGGGCAGCGAGTCTTGCTATTCAATGACCTATTCATGCACGAGGTCGCCGAGGCGGTTTTCGACACGTTTGGCGATCACTACAAAGAACTCATCGCACGGCGTGGCATCATCGAAGAGACACTAAAAAGCGAGGAAACCCTGTTCCGGCGGACGCTAGTTAAGGGAATGGAGGCTTATTACGATGTCTTAATTGAATTCTTTGCCTCAAGCAAAGAAATTCAAGATTCTCTGGGATTAACGAAAGACCAACTTTACAGAATTTATGGAAAGGAGCCAGAAAAGCTCGATGGAAGATATCACGTTCAGGAACGAGCAGTATTTCCCGGAGAGCGTGCCTATTATTTATATGACACATTTGGATTTCCGCTGGAAATAACTTTAGAACTCGCAGCAGAAAACAAGTTTCAAGTCGACCTAGAAGGCTATGAACTTGCCTTGAAGGAAGCCCAAGAGCGCTCACGCGGAGCCCAGGGCGAAAAGTCGGCCTACGGAGGAATGTCGTCCGAAGAACTCGCGACCCCCAATGCGCCATCCGAGACCAACTTCCTCGGGTACCAGAATAACCACAGCACAGGAACCCTGGTCCGGGTCCGGCCAACCTCCGAAGGCAAGTACAAAGTCGCCCTCGACCAAACTCCGTTCTACGGTGAATCCGGCGGACAAACGGGCGACACTGGCGAAATCAGAGTCAACGGAAACGTGCTCGTCGTCGAAAACACCACGAAAGCGGCGGGAATCTTCTGGCACGACGTCATCGGATCCGATGTCGAGACTTTGCTCGGCAAGCCAGTTGAGGCCAATGTTGACGCCAAGCGCCGGGCCCGCATCAAGCGCAACCATACCGCTACTCACCTGCTTCAAGCCGCACTAAGGCAAGTCATCGGGACCACCGTTACCCAAGCCGGTTCATACGTTGGCCCCGACAATCTGCGATTCGATTTCACGTATGGCAAGGGCATGACCGGGACGGAGATTGCCGAGGTCGAGCAGTTGGTCAACGACGAAATTCTCAAGAATATCGACGTGACCACCTACGTCGATCTGCCGATCGACGAGGCGAGGGGCAAAGGCGCAATGGCGCTATTTGGCGAGAAGTACGGCGACAAAGTTCGCATGGTCGAGATTGGCGAGTTCAGCAAAGAGTTGTGCGGCGGAATTCACGTTCGCACGACGGGCGAGATCGGGCTGTTCAAGATCGTGAGCGAAAGCTCTGCGGCATCAGGCGTTCGCCGAATCGAAGCGATCACCGGCGAAGCAGCTTATGACCTGTTTAAGAGTGAATCCAACGCGATCAAGGAAGCTGCTAGCCTCCTCAAAACGAATCCGAAGGAACTCGTCAGCGCGGTCGAACGAACCGTCGACCAGCTTAAAGACGAACGCAAGAAGCGTGAAAAGGCCGAGATGTCGGCAATGTCTGGCGGTGGCGCAACCGAGAACGCAATCAAGTCGGTTAACGGAGTCGATTTCTACGTCAAGAACCTCGGCGACGCCGACCCTAAGGTCGCGAGCCAGGCCCTCGATAACGAAGCCAACGGCAAACCGAACCAGGTGACCCTGCTTGCAGTGGTGAGCGAGAAGGTTACGTTTATGTGTAAGGTCGGTGCCGATGCTCAGGTCAAGGGCGCCCACGCCGGAAACCTGCTGAAAGAGCTCGCGAAAATCGCGGGCGGCGGCGGCGGTGGCCAAGCGGCTTTCGCAACCGCCGGCGGCCGCGACCCGAGCAAAGCGGACGAGGCTCTGGCGGCGGCCGAAGGGGTTCTGGCGAGCCAATTAGTATGAGCGTGGCACTGGAGTCGCGAAGCGACCACGCGTAAGGAGCGAGCTAATCAGTGTTAAAAGATTAACACGGATAAACTCGTTCTCGGTAAGCCAAATGCTTAACTAGGCATCGTGTATCCGTGCCACAGTTCGTTAGAACCCGCTGATTCCAAGCGGAGTGCCGACGCCAGTCGTTAGGTCGTAGCCGACCTTTGACGAATTCGCGCCCGCCGTTCCTGTCGTGACATCGCGGAACGAGGAGCTGCCAAGATTAGCGTAGATGCGGGTTAATTCTGCGCTTGAAGAAGCAGAGGATAAGCCGCTGAGGTTATAGATTCCGGCGATGAGGGGGCACGAGAGGCTAGTGCCCCCGAAGACCATCCACGCGCTGGACGTCGAACTAGTTGGAGCATAAACCGCACAACCCGTATTCGGATCAGCGACTGCAGAGATGTCCGGGCTACCCCGTTTGGTACCGACAATCGCCTGGACGGCATTTTGGTAGTCGGGCCGAGCAAAGTAGGAGCTTATGCCCCCGCCGGTTCCAGACCAAGCTGACTCGGTCCATAGGCCGGCGAAGCCATTCAAGGATGTTCCGCCGACGGCCACGACTCTCGGCGACAACGCGGGCCAAGAATGTTGCCCACCGATATCGCCAGTTGAGGCGAAGAACACGACGCCGGGTTGAGCAAAGTTCGACTCGTAGTTCGTCTCGCCGAAAAATTCGTTAGCACCAAAGCTCATCGAAACCGACCGGACTCCGGGAAGTGCCGCGGCTTTTTTGATTGCGGCGTTGAGATCATTGAAGCTATTGGAGTTCGCTTCGACCAAGAATATTTTGGCGGATGGTGCCATAGCATGAGACCACTCGATATCAAGGGCGGCTTCCTGATTCCAACCGACGTTGCCCGATGGAGCCCTGGTTCCTTGATAAACGACTTGGAAGCGAGTATTTGAGGATGATGTTTGGCTGGAGGAGCTCTCGGCAGGGAGTCCAAACTGAGTCGAAAAGACGTTGAAGTCTCGTCGGGCGTTTGGATAGTGATAAGCGATGACAACTGCGTGGGCACCCGAGCCTCCGGTGGATGCTAGGTTGTAGGCGGAACGAATGGCATTTGGTCCGTAGCCTGACGGAGCAAACATGCGGCTGTTGCTATTGGCGTCGATATCGACGGTGTTGCCTCGGAACGGTCCACGCAAGATAAGGTGATTGGTGTGCGCATTCAATCCACGGTCTGCGAACCGTGGTACGGATGAAGATGGCACTTCGATATTTGGGTCCAACATCGGATTTTGTTGGATTGCGTGAAAAGCTGAAAGTAGTGTAAGCACAGATATTCCCTAGGTGACGTTATGCCAGTTTCATAAAAAAACCGCCAAAGGAAAAATGCTGGGTCACAAAAAAGTCCCCTGGCTTTTGCGCCAGGGGACTCATTAGTCGATTCGCTTTAGAATCCGCCGAGGCCCTGTGGCGTGCCGACGCCATTGGCTAAATCATAGCCAACCGTTGCGAAGTTTCCACCAGCAGAACCGGACGTGACATCCCGAAAGGATGCAGTCCCCAGGTTCGAATAGATGCGTGTGAGCTCTGCAGAGGAGGACGCGGATGTTAGGCCGGTCGAGTTATAGATGCCGCCCATTATTGGGCAAGACACGCTCGTTCCGCCAAAGACAAACCAAGCGCTACTGCGGGAATTTGATGGGCAGTAGACGGCGACGCCCGTGTTTGGATCGGCATCGGCGGAGATATCCGCGCTACCCCGAGAGTTCCCGACAATTGCCTGGACGGCGTTTTGATACGATGGGCGTCCGAAATACGAACTCAAGCCGCAACCTGCACCTGACCACGTTGATTCAGACCATGAAGAGCCCGAGCCAGTGAGCGTG
>JAYVXG010000598.1:0-3701 GCA_043785475.1 Armatimonadota bacterium | reverse complement strand
CGGAATCTGAACTGAGCCGCCGCTTGGTACTGGTTCTTTAATCTCCTTTTGAATTCCTGGGCCAAATAGTTTGATGCTGCTAAGTACTGAGTGTGACTGATTGACTATGTGCAAAGAGGGATTCCCATTTACGTTGACGAGAGTTATGCTCAGACCATTTAATTCCTTGCTGGACTGAACATAAGAGAGTTCTTTAAAGGCGAGGTTGCCAGTTTGGACATTTGGTGCTTCGATATTCCGACCGTTATCAATCAAGTTAATTCCGCTCGAATTTGAGCCTGAGCCCGAATATCGATAATCATCTTGGCCAAGGACTGAATCCACGTTGGCAAGCTCCAAATCGTATGTTTTTGCCCGCGGAAAAAACATTTCTGATCTGCCATATATGAGCGACTCGTCGTTGTTTTCTCCCAGGATCGCGATAGCTGTTGTTCTCGTGGTGGCATTTGCCTGATAGAGCCCAATTGTGCTGTTTAGCAGAATCACGCTGAACAAGACGCTAATAGTGGGGGTGGTGAGCCAGGCGAGTTCCAACCGTTTTAGGCGACGCAAAATGAAAAAGTTGACGGGAACGACGACAATCGCATAGGTGATCAGTATCCACATGATCGCAGTGACAGAAGGTGGCTTAATCTCATAGGGATCGAGGATTGCGCCGGAGGTTGGATACCGAAGCATTGAGGTAGGGCCAGTGCGAGCAGGGATCATGGCCGGTGTATAAGTTGTCGACGATCGATAACCCATTGAGTACCCATAACGGTCCGGACCATTGACTCCCCCAATTTGTGAGATAAGGAGTTGGTTCAGCGACTCATTGTGGCTCGCCCTGATGGCCTTTGACATGATGGGTCGGCGGTCATCAGAATCGCGGATCGGAGATTCGAACGGATTGACAGAAAGGATCGACACAATTCCGGCCCCGTAACCTCGAACATAGCAAGTGCCTTTTGGGACTTTCGATTTGATCGTGCCGGGGCGTATTTTGCCTACTCTCTCGGTCAATCCATTGTTCGTAAGGACGATTGTATTTGAGACGGGCAAGAGGTCTTTCCACCGTGGGTCATTCGATGCCGACAGCGCAGCCCCACCAATAAATACCAGCGTTCCGCCCGACTGCACGTATTGCCGAATAGCGGCAATCTGTTGATCTCTCAACTTCTCGGTTCCATCGCCAAGTACGAGCGCGTCGAGGCACGTGTAACCGTGTCTTCGATCCGGGGCATCGTCGGGAACACATCCTCCGACTCCGATGGTGGCATTCCGAGATGAGCCATTGCTTGCCGAATTGACGGGGCCCTTTAGGAATATGAGGTCGGAGGGGTTATCGCTTATCAGGCCAAATCGAGTTTCTTCGGAACTGTAGCTTCCCTTTATGGTGGCCTCTTTTGAGCCAGATGACGTCCTTAAGTAGACCAAATCATCATTATTGCTTCCTGAAGTGAACAAAACCCTCTTTCTTGCTCCAGTTGGGAGTTCGATAGGGTAGTCAATACTGCTCCGGTTTCCGATTCCAGTTGTCGCTAGCCTTGCGTCTTCGTGTGGGCCAAAATTTTCGATGTTTGCGTAATAGGGGTTTGATTTTGACGAACCGAGACCCGACCAAACTTGTTGAATAGTCATTCGGATTCCTTGTGCCGCCGACAAGGAACTGAGTAGCACTAGCAACGTGCCGATGTAAGCTTTTTGTGATCTCCTCCCCATGAGTCTTATGCAATGACGCAGTTTATGTCCCCAATAGTTCGGTGAATTCGTCCATTTTTTGCAATTCTTGTGTAGTTTTTCGATGAATTCCTGGTTTACCAATTGCCAAAGTGGCTAAGTTCCTTGGCAGAGAAGCGAATATTTCTTGGAAGAATCTTAATATCGGGATTGGGTTTACCAATCGTAATCAGCAGAACCGGAAATCTTGACGGTGGTAGTTTGAATTCAGCCGATAGGTCTTCGGGTATGAAGCCACCCATTGGTCCGGTGCTCCATCCGGCTTCTGTCGCGGCGAGCATGAACGCCATAGCCCAGAGGTTGCAACTGCGTATTGCTTCTTCCCGCAAGGATTGCGGTTTCTCTCGAAATGAATTTGCTCCCTTGAGAAAGCCAGGCTTTCGATCCTCGGAGAAATAGCCGTTGGCGATATTGCTTTCAGCGACAGCTTTGGCGTTGTCGGGAAATTCCAGGTTGCATATGACGGCGATGACGGCAGATGCTTCGGAAACCTTCTTCTGATTCATCGCTACGCTTTGCATTCGTGCCTTCTCCTCGTCGGTAGTACAGATGAGAAACTCCCAAGGTTGCAAATTCATTGAACTCGGCGCAAGGCAGGCGAGATCAATCAGAGCTTCCAGCTCTTGCTCAGAAATCTTGATCGTTGTGTCAAAGGAAGGAATCGCTCTTCGTGAGGTCAGAGCCTCGGTAACGGTCATTCCCTAACGATACTCGGTGGCGAGTTGGTTACAGCCATTGAATCTGCTTTTAGAGAAGATGGGATGAAAAAGATCGAAGAAGACGTCGATGTACTTCCATTTTCATTTCGATATTTGAAAGTTAATATTGTTTCTTTTTCACTCCTGGGCGCTGGCAAGTCTCAACTTCGTAGTGAGTGGGGCATGTGGCACCTGGTGAAGTCGCAGAATATGCTTCGCGGGTAACTTGTCGCAGATCCTTAGATTAAAGGGCTTCTTCCTACTTCGCCTCGCTAGGGCAGACAGGCGCCGGCTCACTTCATTGCCGATTCAGCTCCTCTTCTCTGGACTTCTATGAAACTACGCGAGCCATCCCCCTTCGCTTACGTTCCTCCGCTACGGCGGACTAAATAGGGTCGGAACAAGTTGCCACACTCATATCTCTTTTGAATCAATGCATTCTGGGCAACTAGCCGCCCGCTTTTTTCGGGGGAAAGAGTTTTTCAATTTTCAAGGTCTTTTTGATTTTTTGAGTTGCCTGGAATTTGAGCAATTCGGTTAGTTCGCCTCTCATTTGTTCAAATTCATCTTTGGTGGCGCCTTCGCCCTTGGCTTCGATTCGGAAGATTTGGATTCCGTTTTTCGTTTGGACTGGTTGGGTCACACCCCCTTTCTTCAAGACTATCAGCTGTTTCTTGGCTTCATCGGGAAATGCGGTTAATTCTCGCCACCCAAGAAGTCCCCGTAGTTGTTTTCCTTGCTGATCGACAACGAGTTCATCGACGAGGCGTTCCCATGGTTCTCCGGCCTTGAGTCGATCATAAGCTTTCTGCATGACTTGAATGGTGGCGGCAATATCAGCGGCACTTTCAGAACGCGGGTGGACTACGATGGTTGAAACTCGGACATACGCCTTTGCATCAAAGTCTTGAAGGGCGATCTTGGTGAAATAGAGGGAAGACTTTGCGACGAGGAAGAGTCGACTTTTGGTTTGACCAGCTTGGGCAAGGGCGTCTTCGAGGGTTTGTCCATTGGCTAAACCCTGCTTCATTAAATCTTTTTGTCGAGTAACTTCTTGCTCAACTTCAGCATCGGTCACGACGATTCCCAGTTTGTCGGCCTCCATTTTGGCGACATGGTAAAACATGACGTCGTTCAGGATTTCTTCGCCTCGCACATCCCACAAGAGGTCTTCGACGTCTTTCGCTTTGATACTCACGCCGTTCACTTTGCCGACAACTGTATCGGGGGTGGGAGCCTTGTTAAGGGATGGCACCGACAATTGGTATGCGCCGGACTGTAACG
>JAYVXG010000597.1:0-3706 GCA_043785475.1 Armatimonadota bacterium | reverse complement strand
AAATTCCTCCCACGCTTCCTCCGTGGGAGTTCCTACCATCAACAAGGGAACGTTTCCCTCGCTTATAATCACCGCGAATCCGCGTTCTGGGCAATCCGGCTCAACCAATTCCTCCCAAAAATGATTGGGATCTTCGATCATAAAGGTTCGCCTTGCCTCACTGCCCGGCACGAGACTCAGGGCGGTTTCTAAGTCCGCCGTTCCTACCTTGTCGACGATGAATACTCGGCGGACCCGGTCATCGCCACGGAAATCCGACTGGAAAAGTCGCCACCAAACACCTTGGTCGGCCGCCGCCAAAAAACCAAACCCACCGATCCAAACTTCGCTGGACACTGATGAAGGGATGCCATCCAGGCAAACATATTGGGCAACCGGGCACGCCAAGTCTCGCTTGACCCTAGGTGAATATGTTTCGCGCCAAAGCATCGTCTAAGACAATCCGTCAAGAGCCGTCGTTATCTCAGAACCCGTCATTGAGCCAATCCCTTGGCTACTCCAAACCGGATGATGTTCCTTATCCAAAATTACAATTGTAGGGAGAGCATTGGCACCGACCGCTTCTGCAGCCGAGGAAAGCGAGTCCACCAGGACCGTCATTTTATGCGGTTCCTTTAATTCAGACTCCCGAATTAACGCTACTTTTTCACCGGAAATAGCCAAGAATGCCACGCCCTTACTTTGGTATTTTTCTGAAATCTTATTCAATGTTGGGGCAAATTGCTTGCAAGGGCCGCACCACGTTGCCCACATGTAGACAAGGACGGGCTTATCTTTGTAATTTTTAGACAGCCTGATCTCATCCCCGTCGGACAACGGGGTGACGATGAAATCGACCACCGGGCCGGTATTGTTTTGACAGCCCGTCACTCCAATTGTGAATACAAGGAGAAAACCGACAGCACGAAAATTCATTACCATAAGTTGTACCGCCAATTTGTCCATTTTCGAGGTAGCTTTATGAAAGATGGAATCAGAACTGGAGACGGGGCAGCCCGATACTACGCTCGTCTCAGAACTCTGGCAGATGGCTTGGCCGGTCGTTTCCCTCAACCTTCTTCAAGTCGTTAATGGCCTCCTTGACCGGTCGTTTATTGGCCATCTTCCCGAAGCCGCGATGAGCGGGCACGGCGCGTCGATGAGCTTTGTCTTTCTGCTCTTTTCGCTGGCGATCGCTATTTCCATTGGTGCCGGGGCTATTGTTGCCCGGGCATACGGCGCGAAACATGAGCACGAATTTCGGGCTGGTTCCCAGCAGGCACTGCAAGTCGCAATCTACGTCGGACTTTGCCTCGGCGTGCTTTCATATGTTCTCACTCCATTATTTGCGCAATTGGTTTTCAAGGCGGGAGACACCGAAGATATTTTTTACATCACTCAGTTTCTCCACGCCTATTCGATTGGCGTTCCGGCGATTTGCATTATCCAGGTGATTGCCGCATGCCTACGGAGTATTGGCGATACAAAAAGCCCGATGGTGCTATCCGGATTTCAAATCCTGCTCCACATCACGCTGAACTTCATTTTTATTTTCCCTCCACGGGGAATGATTCCTGGCTTAAACCTTGGACTTTTCGGGGCTGGTTTGGCCCTCGCAACGAGCGCGTGGGTGGCAGCGATCCTGTACATCTGGCATGTTCGCTCAACCGATCTTCACGTCAAGTTTTCCCTGTCTCTTCCGCAAAAGTTGTGGTTCGCTCGAATCACCAAAATCGCAATCCCTTCCGCAGCTCAAGCCGTTTTGCGAACCGCTTCGTTAACCGCATTTACGCTCATTCTCAGCAATGTTCCCAATTATGGAGCCGCGATTGCTGGAATGGGCACCGCGTTTGCGATCGAGTCCCTCATGTTTGCCCAGGCGTTTGGGTTTAGTGCGGCAACTAGTGCATTGGTGGGTCAGAATCTCGGAGCAAAAAATCCAACCCGTGCCGAACATATTGGGTGGCTAGCTGCAGCAGTAGCGTTTGTTGCGGCCGTGCTTATTTCGATTCCGGTTTACACTTTGGTTCCCAGCTTTGCGCCGTACCTGGCTGGGCACAAAGACGCGGTCGTGGACCAGATCGTCCAACTCGTTAGGTTGCTCTGTCTCACTGAGCCGTTATTCTGCCTTGCGATGGTGCTGATTGGCGGAATGCAGGGAGCGGGAGACACCAAGCGTCCGCTTTGGATTGGAATCTTCTGCCTTTGGGGCTTACGCGTCCCGCTTGCTTTACTGCTGGCCTTGCCAACGAACGCAAACGTTTTGTTTGGTATCGGCTTGCCGTTCGGTCTTGCTATGGGAGCGCATGGAGCATGGATTGCGATGGCAAGCACTCAAGGAGTTCAGGGCCTGTTTGCCGTCGCCGCATGGAAGCGTGGCAAATGGAAGACGATTCGCGTTTAGGACTTTGCAACGCCGTTCAGGTTGGTGTCGTAAACTGGGTTAGTGGAAATCGTGCGATATAAGCCAGGTGAGGCAATAAAGTGGTTACAGACCGAAGCCGGAAGACTCAAATCTGACGCCAAGGCCAGCGGAAAGGCCGCCGCCGAGCCAAGCTCGGTCGATATGCACGGAATTACCGAAACCGTCCGGAACGCTGCCAGTGCAGTTTTTAATATGGGTCGAAGTGCTTACGCCGAAGTGGCCCACCTTCGAGCCAACGCCAGCGAATTTGTCCTGATGGAAGATAGGATGGACATTGTGTCCGGCACTTCAATTAAAGCGGTTCCTTACTCCAATGTCAAGAAGATCACCCTGAAGGGCGACAAAGCCCAGTTGGTACTAGAGAAGGGCACATTTGTCATCAAGCCGTTTGCGTACATCGTTGCAGGCCCAATCAAGGTTCCGATCGGATGGGAGCGAAACGGGCTAGAGACGCCGTACCACCTCATTATCGAAGAGCTCGCCGCTCGGTGCAACGTCGAAGTTGAGTTGCAGTAGTTCGTTGCTACTTGTATAGGACCATGTACCGCTGGTCGGTGTAGCCACGGTCGGTTTTGAAGTACTTTTTCATCAACCCGTATTCCACGAATCCGAGGGCTTGATAAGCTTTGATCGCGGCGATGTTCGTCGCGACAACTTCTAGGGTTAAGACTTCGAGTCCTTCTCGACGAAATGCATCGTCGACCACGGCCTGCACAAGTTGATTCGCGAATCCCTTTCCTCGGTATTCCGGCGCCACATAAACCTGGGTAACTCGCCCGCGGTGGTTTAGCTTTTTGCGAGTCTCCCGAAAGTAAGCGGTGATGCCGACGAGGTTTCCTCCCTCAAAAGCGCCGTAAACGACGTGAATCGGAGACTGCTCTTTAATATGCTTTTCGAAAGGGAGAACCGCAATTTCCGACTCTTCTTCGTAGGTCGAACCATAGTTCTCTGGCTCGCCCTTGAGCGCCGAAAGGCGAATAACCCGGTAGGCGGCACTGTCCCCAGGTTCAAGGCGGCGAATAACTAAATCGATCACGGCACCAACATTTTGGCATTCTCCGAAGTTACAGACTCAATGAAAATATTGGCTTTCATCATAAGCCGATTGCGCTTTTCTTCCGACATTCGATCCAGCAATCCAAACATTGGGGTCATCCTCTGGTTCTTGGCGAGTGTTTCGCGATGGCGTTCCAAAAACCTCCAGTAGAGACCATCCCAAATCTCGCACCATTCACCTCGTTTCCAATCCGACATTTTCAAAATGTAATTTGAGCCGGAAATGTATGGTTTCGTCGCGAAGAC
>JAYVXG010000596.1:0-3708 GCA_043785475.1 Armatimonadota bacterium | reverse complement strand
AACCGAAGAGCAGTCCATTCATGTTTCGGGATTTCATCCGCTAAGTAAGGCGATGCACCCATTGCCGCTGGGCAAGGAGAAGGACGGACATGTCTTCTCCGGCTTGCAAGATATCGAGATTCGAAATCGACATCGGCATCTCGACTTGATGGCGAACAAAGAAGGTCGGACAAAGTTGTTGAATCGGTCGCGAATCGTGGCCGCAGTTCGGTCGTACTTTAACGATTGCGGCTATTTGGAGGTCGAAACCCCGTTGCTTCAACAAGAAGCCGGCGGAGCGGCGGCACGGCCGTTCGTGACTCATTACAACGAATACGATGTCGACGTTAAGTTGCGTATTTCCCTTGAGCTATATCTCAAGCGAATCATCTGCGGCGACGTCCCGAAGGTGTACGAATTGGGCCGAGTCTTCCGAAACGAAGGCGTGAGCTACAAGCACAACCCCGAATTCACCTTGCTTGAGTTTTACGAGGCGTACGCGAACCTCGAAGACATGATGCGGCACGTTGAGAACTGTTTCAAGTACGTTGCGTTTACCGTGTTTGGCAATACAAAGATCGATGTCCCTCATGAGGACGGCTACCTGTCGATCGACTTTGGTCAGCCTTGGGCGCGAGTAGATATGCTCGACGAGATTGCCAAGCATACGGGCGTTCAACGGGATCAGTTACTGGAGCTTTCCAGTGCGGTCGATGCGCTCGGCTCCGGTGCGCGAGTCAACGGAGTAACCGGAAAGCGCGTCGTTCCGGGCGAAGAACGCAACTTGGGTGGACTGCTTGAGAAGCTTCTCGAAGTCTACGTCGAACCTACATTGATTCAGCCCACTTTCGTCATCGGCTATCCGCTGGAGATTTCTCCGCTGGCGAAAAAGGATCCGAACGACTCGCGGTTTACGCGCCGATTTGAAGGCTATGTGCTTTGCAGCGAAATCTGCAACTCGTTTAGCGAAATCAACGATCCGATCGACCAACGGGAACGGTTTGAGTTCCAAGAGGGCGAGGCTGCTGCAGGAGACGAAGAAGCTCATCCGATGGACGAAGAGTTCTTGTACGCCTTAGAGTGCGGAATGCCGCCCACTGGCGGATGCGGAATCGGGATCGACCGAATGGCGATGCTGCTGACCGGATCGAGCACTTTGCGCGAGATTTTGCTCTTCCCGTACATGCGGCCAGACACTTCGGCGGACCACGCTCCGTCTGAAGAGTAACTCAATGAGCCTCAACGACGTGAATCAATTAACCCCCTCGTCGGACTATGGCGGATATCTCGGGCTCGATACGTTGCTGTCCGCTCAAAATCCTAAGTCAAATCAGCATGACGAGATGCTGTTCATCATCCAGCATCAGACTTCGGAGCTGTGGATGAAGCTGGTTGTTCATGAGCTTCGGTTTGCGCTCGATTACGTCAAAAACGACGACTTGGAGCCCTCCTTCAAGGTGCTCTCCCGGGTCAAGCAAGTGATGCGAATGATGTTTGAGCAGTGGGCGGTCTTAGAGACGATGACGCCGAGCGACTACGCCCTCTTTCGCAAGACCCTCGGTCGAGCCAGCGGGTTTCAATCTTATCAATATCGGATGATCGAGTTTCTGTTGGGAAACAAGGACGCGGCAGTAATGAGCCAGCTCAAGCAACGTCCTGAAATTGTGTCAGTGCTTGAAAATGACCTCAATGCGCCGAGTCTTTACGACGAATTTCTGCGATATTTAAGTCGAAAAGGAATTGATGTTCCGATGGAATGCGTAGACCGAAATTGGAGCCAACCGCGAGAAGAAAATCGAGCGTTGGTCGGAGTCTTTAAAAAGATTTACGACAATCCTCGGGTTCACTGGAGCGCCTACGAAATGTGCGAAAAGCTTATAGACATTGACCAGATGTTCCAGCTTTGGCGGTTCCGACATATGCAGACAGTCGAGAGAATCATCGGATTTAAGCATGGCACTGGCGGATCGTCCGGGGCACCGTACTTGCGAGAGCGGGCACGGGTTCACCTGTTTCCTGAATTGTGGTCAGTACGTACTGAAGTAGAAGACAAGGAGTTCCCCCAATGAGTTTCCAAGGACTGAATTTAGCGTTCGCCGGTGTCCCCGATGGCGCCCTCACCGCGTCCAGCGTCGATCAGCATATTCGCTCGTTGTTCTCCCGAGTACTTAGTGCTCACGAGCGCATGGCTTACCTCGCCAATCATTCACTAGGGCGTCCGCTCGATGAATCGTTTACCAACATCATTCGTGGTGCAACTGCTTGGGCCGAGCAGCTCGACGAGGCGTGGACCAACGAATATTGGCTTGGCGAAGCGTTGAAGTTTCGCAGCATGATAGGGCGGTTGCTTGGATTGGAAGACCCTTCGGCGGTTGTGTTGAAGACATCGGCAGGACAAGGACTAAGGGCGGTTTTGAACTCATTCCCGGTTGACAAAGTCATCAACGTCGTGGCGACGAGAGGCGAATTTGATAGCGCCGATTTCATTCTTAAGGCGTATCTTGAAGCTGGACGAGTCAAAGTTCGTTGGGTTGAGCCGGGTTCGCACGAGGGACCGGTCCATTTGTTCGACGCCTCGGATATTTTGTCGGCGATTGACAACACCACCGACCTGGTGGCGATTTCGGCGGTGATGTTTGGCACGGGCCAAATTCTCGGCGGAATGGATGAAATTATCGACAAAGCTCATCGGCATGGGTCTTTGGTTTTGGTTGACGCCTACCACGCTCTCGGCGTCTTCCCTTTCTCAATGCGGGACCTTGGGGCGGATTTCTGCGTTGGCGGTTGTTATAAGTATCTACGTGGCGGCCCGGGAGCGTGTTTCCTTGCGATTGCGCCGCACATATTGGAGTCGGGACGAAAGACACTGGACACGGGTTGGTTTGCCAAGAAGGATACGTTTACGTATCAACGACTCGACTCGGCGGAACGAGGCGAGGGTGGCGACGCTTGGCTAGAGAGCACTCCTCCGGTCTTGGTTCCCTACCAAGCCACGCCTGGTCTCGAGTTCACGTTGGCGATTGGAGTGGACCGAATTCGAACGTACATGTCCGAGATTCTCGATGATCTTCGGGAGACTTTCCTTCGGGCCGATCTTCCGATCTTCACGCCCAAGAATGCCGAAGAATGGGGTGGGTTTGCGTTGATTCCCCATGCCGACGCAACCGAATTGAGTCAGCGGCTGAGGGCGCATAACGTGGTCACCGACGCGAGGCGCGACTACGTCCGTTTCGGTCCCGACCTGCTGACGACCCATGAGGAGATCGAGCAGGCGGCGCTGGCTTTGAAAGCGGAACTCTGACGTCGACTAAACACTGATAAGCTCGGTCGTACCTCCGTCGCGTATCAGTGCCACAAAATATCTAAGCAAAAAAAGCCTCGACCAAGTGGTCGAGGCTTTTCGTGATTCGAGGGTGAAAATTAACGAGCGTAGAACTCAACAACTTGCTGCTCTTGGAAGAACTTCGGAAAGTCTTCTCTCTCCGGAAGAGCAATAATCTTACCCTTGAAGTTCTGCACATCGGATTCCATGTAAGCAGGAATCTGAGCGGCTTCGTAGTGGTTGTTCTTCGCAATGTCTCGGCTTGACTTTCGGTCACGGACTTCAATAATGTCGCCCACTTTGACTTGGAATGAACAGATATTGACCAGCTTGCCATTTACATGGATGTGGCAATGGCTGACCATTTGTCGAGCTTGGAAAATTGTTTTTGCATAGCCAAGTCGCCA
>JAYVXG010000595.1:0-3710 GCA_043785475.1 Armatimonadota bacterium | reverse complement strand
GGCATCAATGCATAGTGCTATTTCGTCACTTATGATCCAAAGTACATCGGGACCAGTTCCAAATTCATTGTCAGGTCTAGATGCATTGAATCCAAGGTATTTACCTAAATTGTACAGAGCGGCTTCAGCTTGTTTTGGGCTGGCAGTTTCGTTTAGCCATAAGAATTCATTGTCTAGATTGCCTGGTATGACGACCCTACCATTTGCGTCAGTTCTAACGTAATTTAGAATGTTCAAGGTCTGCGATGAAAGGTTTGAAGGGAGTTCCCGGTTTGCTTTTCTCATGCGAGGAATGTTCTGCTGAGTACTTGATGCGAATGCATAAAGACCTGCGGCTTTGTCAGTATCGCCATCAAGCTCGGTCGCATAGCCAAGCCAAAGTGCATGCCAGCCCTTTAGACCATCACTTACGATTCCCGCGATTTCTAAACTGCTTCTAAGAGCAATCACTGCCGCCGAGTAATTTCGCTCCCACAAAGCCTTCATGAATATTGATTCTGCAAGCGCAACTTCAAAGAAAGGCTTTTGATCCTCTTGATTCTGGAGCGAGTCAGCTCCGGAAATGAAATTCGAATAAGTCGAAATCCAATTTTCATCTCTCTCAAGGCAGCTTGTGGGAGCCGCAATAAGGGCGTCCAGGGACATCTTCGTAGATATGGCTTCCCCGCACTGTAACTGCTTCTGAATAAAAGAGGGAAGGAGCTTTAGATTTCTGGGCACTTTCAGCCAATCTATGAGCTTTGGCCCAGTGAGGACGACGATCCCGTGATCGCTCATCCCACGGGATATTCGCCCAAAGCTTTGGGTTATTCTGCATGCTATCGATGAAAGAAAAGGCTTTTCAATCCAAAGGAACTCCCTTATAAATCGGTCTAACAAGCTACTTCCAATTGGGAGATCATCGATTACTAGCACTCTGCAGGTGTCGCCCGGAAGGTCAACACCATCATAGCGACCCGTGAGAATTATTTTTTCGTCACTTTTCGCGTTCTTGAAATCATCGACAGCCGTGGCCACTTCAGTTCTTTCTGGCAGCTCAGCAATGTCGAGCCATTTCTCGGCTCTTTTCTTGGTCGGCACCAGAATCAAAGTTTTCTTGTCTTTAATGATCCTTTTTGCGGTTTTGAGCTCATCCTGGACTGCTTTACACTCGTGTGGTATTAAGATCATTCTTTCACATTCGCCAGCCGTCGTCCTTGGCGAAATCTTGCAGCTAGGAACTCGACCAAATGTTCTAGCAAAAACGTCATTGGCTTCCAATGTTGCCGACAAATATAGCCTTCTAACGTTTTTTCCGAAAAACGGGAGGGTACTTGTTGGCAGAAACGGTGGCGCTATAGAAACTTCGTTTCCAGTGATAATGAATGAGCATAAATCAATGTGATCTTTTAGATGCTGCCACGCAAATAAGGTTTCAGTATCACTATTAATATCCGAACTATTTAGAATATCGAGAATGGAATTGTGAGCAAGTTTGATCTCAAATGGAGGAACCATTAGCATTGGCTGAGGGTCTTTATCCATGACGTCTCGAAAGGTGCTTTGTCGGCCAGTGTTCCGAAAATAGTCAGCGAATAGGCCCAAGATAGCCTTAAATTCCATTGGATATGAATTTCGGTTCAGAGTGAGTGTAAACGCATCTCGAATAATATTTTCTGCAACATGGGCATCATCGAAGATGATTGCGGCGACATTTTGCCTTGCAAATATCGACTTACCATTGAAAATTGCTTGATACGTGGTTAGGCATGGAGCGAGACCTTGTTTAGCCAAATCGTTGCTAAATGCTTGCGTAATATAGGTTGAAGTATTCATGCCATAACCTTTGGCTTTGTCTTCAGTTTGCTTGACTAGCTGTATCGAATTACAGGCGTACAGCACTAGCCCCCCAGTCTCATTAACGAGGGATTGAGCCATTAACAGGCCAACCAATGTCTTTCCTGCACCAGTATTTAATTCAATTGAGATGTCTTTCTCTAAACGATTCTCATGCCATCCCCTAAGAGCATCGCCTTGTGCAAGCCATAAATCATTAATCATTCTGTCTGAAACTTTTAGCGATTGGAAGAGGTCGATTGGATCGATGATATTATTATCTCGCTTAATAGGTTTAACGTCGGAGAAATCAAACTTCATATCTTGAGATGCTACCGCAAGTACTATAGGATTCCAATAATAATCGGAGAAAATGCCATACTCTCAGTGGAGTTGGCCGGGTGACGGCTCCCGCAAGGGAGAGGAAAGTCCGGACTTCGCAGAGCATGGTGCCCTCGGCAACGGGGGGCGGGGTGACCCGACGGAAAGTGCAACAGAAACAAACCGCCTTTTGGTTCGCCAAAGGGTAAGGGTGAAATCGTGAGGTAAGAGCTCACGGCTTGGTCGGGCAACCGGCTAGGCGGGTAAACCCCACCAGAAGCAAGGCCAAATAGGGAGAGGATGACTCGGCTCGACGACTCTCCGGGTTGGCCGCGCAGATAAATCGTCACACAAAGACAGAATCCGGCTTATAGGCTGACTCCAATTTTCAGGGCTCGCTTTGCTAGGGCAAGGGCGGGGGCGAAAATCTGAGAACTTATTTTTCGCAAATCAAGTTATCATGTTCACAATGCGGTGGCTTGGCTTTATCCTTGGCATATCGGTGATAGCGAGTTCCGCTGCAGCTTGCTACAACGATAACGACACGTACCTCACCGAGCTGCGAGACAATCTCGACCTCACCAATGCGATCATTGGACGCTTCACACTTTATCCGCCCGAATACTACAAGAAGCGAATTGAGATTCAGACCGAGATTCTGAAGAAAGACCCGAATAACCTCGAAGCGTACGACAATATCTCGGTTGCATTTGACCGTATCGGCGAGGGCGATATAGCTCTGAAATGGATTCGCGAGAAGCGCAAGCACCTTATCAATGCGCCAACTCTCCAACTGTATAGCACCGAAGCCAACGAAGGAACCTTTCTCATTGTTCGCTGGATCCGCGGGCACAAGACCGGTGACCTGACTGACGCAATCGAATCCGAGAAGCATATCGCTAAAGCGTTGCAAATCAATCCGAACGCCCACTTCGGGCGTGAATTCGCGCAGCTTTACTGCATCCGCGCGATGATTCAGAGCGGGAAAGTTGAGGACTGGATGGGGACATTTACCCAGAACTTGATCTTTATCGCGGATCATGATCACATTGACCGTAAGAAGCTGCGCTACGGGATCGCGGGAATGATGATTCTTGGAGCCGCGTGGAACGCGCCCGTTTTTATTCAAGCGATTGGGGAGTTGGTGCCCGAAGAAGGACAGGTAGCCGACCTCTGCAGGCAGAAACTTAGATTTTTGACCCACGATGATGATGTTTATAAGGCCGAACATGATGGTCAAGATGTTGAGAAGGCATTTCCAATAAAAGCGGGAAGAGTTGTTCATGGGGGTGACAACTTTAAGATTCGTGAACTTCTAAAAAATGGGTATTTATTTCGGGAAACTCAAGCCGATTGGATTGTAAAGCAAGTCGCCAAGGGGCTCCATCCGGACAAGGGTGATGACATTTGGAAAGGCTACCAGGAGGTTCCTGCGGTACCCAAAGAGCAACTTACGAATTCGACCGTCTTCTCTCGGGCGGGCACGTTTTTAGTTTTTGTCGCCATGCAAACGCTAGGCTGTGGTTGCATCATCCCAATCGTCATAGTTTACGTTATTATTCGAAAAATCATAG
>JAYVXG010000594.1:0-3712 GCA_043785475.1 Armatimonadota bacterium | reverse complement strand
GACAAGCCATTCACTAAGCGACATGCAACGATGGCCCTCGGTCTTCATATCGCTGCGTTCATTGGTTACATCATTTCCGGTTTCTTGATAGTAATTTTGGTTGGGTTCCTAACTTACCTTGCTGTAGGAATCTTTGTCCTGATCGTATGTATCATGGGCGGCATGGCCGCCAATAAGGGCGAGACCTACGAAGTTCCCCTTATCGGCAAAATGATTGCTAACATGTTCAAAATCTAGACCCGCCGCAAAACCAACGAATCCTGAGGATCGAATATCAATCCTCGGGATTTTTTGTGCCCTTCGCAAGCCCAAAAGTGTTTAGGAACCGTAATGTGTCAGCTTATTTGGCGTTCTAGGACGTTAAGGCGTCCGCCTTGAGGAAATTTTATGAAACTAATGAGTCTCTCTATTTCGGCAAAACTCTGCGCATTGGCTGTTTTTGGAGTATCCGCATCGGCTCTGCAAGCTCAGGTTAGCGACAACTTGCTCGATAATCTCTCGACAAGCTACATTTCATCGGCCCATCCGGCGGGAAGCGTATTGAAAGTCAAACTCGATAGCAAGCTTCAATCGAACAAGGCGAAAGTTGGCGACACCTTTACTGCGACTATCGACACCGAAAAGTCGAACGACTACTTTGGCCTCCCTGCCGGAACGAAAGTTGAAGGTCACGTCAGTGCGGTAAGAGCTCGAATCGGCAAGACTTCAGGAATGATCGGCCTCAACTTTGACTCGGTTCAACTAGCTTCGGGCGAAAAGTATCCGATCAGTGCTTCCCTTATCAAGTTCGACAAGAAGAGCATTATGAAAGAAGATGGGCGGTATATGGCGACGCCAGCCTATCGGACAGTCAATACTAACTACATTGCAACTGGAGCCTTGGTTGGTATTGGTGCCGCGGTTTTGCTTGGTGGCGATGTCCTTACGGGTGGAATTCTTGGCGCCCTCGTCGGCTTCCTTATTGGTCAGAATGGCGGCATCAACGCTCAAGATGTCTCGTTGAAGCAAGGTACCGTTCTCGGCGTACGGTTCGATCAAGATGCGAAATTCAATATCGTCGTTTGGAACTAGCTTGTTCAAAGTCTAGACGACCATTCGAAACGAAAGTCCTGAGGATTGGACATCCATCCTCAGGGCTTTTTTTGCACCCTACGCAACATAGGTAACCAATGAAATGGTTGCCCTTTGAGGCAATAATTTTGTCTTAATTGAACTGAGGAAGGAAAAACATCGAAATCTCCTTCGACAACTTTCTGAACTTTCAGAAACTATTGAAATAATTGAATAAAGTGTGGTAAGACTGAGTTATGTGGAGCGTGTTCATTCTCAGTTCCAGTATCGGACTCGCCTCTTTGTGGTCCTTAATACTTTTCCTTCATCATGGCAATGTACGGGCTCTTTTGGCGTACTGGGCACCCTTATCGGTCCTAGTTGCTTGCGGAATATTTGCGGCCCAACTCAATCCGTTTGCCCGCTTGGCTTTGTCAGGATTGGTTCTGCTCGGGGCGTTTAAGGGCTCTTCCCTACTCCTCATGCCGCTCGACAAGGTACGAGCCATGAACCGATTTGGCTTGGTTTTCTACAGCATTGCTTGGCCGGGGATTGATCCGGGTCCATTTGCCACCGCACCAATTGGCATGGTTGAAGACGGAAAGCGATTTGCTCGAGGGATGACGAAAGCTATTCTCGGAGTCTTGAGCTTCCTCTTGGTCGCCGGATTCTCGCCCCAACTGGGAGAAACACTATCTAGTTGGCTCGGAATCGCCTGCCTCCTCACCATCTTCCATCTTGGCCTGACCGATTGTCTCACCGAAGTGACCCAGACCATCGGCTGGTTGGTTAAACCCCTTTTCGAATCTCCATTCCGATCTTCTTCGCTCTCGAACTTCTGGTCTCAGCGATGGAATCGTCCCTTCGTCGAACTCAACAAGCTATTCTTTTTGCCGTGGCTGGTTCGCAAGTTTGGAATGCGGGTCGCGATCTTCGTTATTTTTCTGATCTCGGGTTTCTTGCATGAACTCGCCATCAGCTATCCGGCCGGTTCAGGCTGGGGACTGCCGCTCGCCTATTTCTCTTTTCAGGGCTTGATGGTTCTCGCGGAGCGAAAGGTAAAGCTTCGCGGTTCAATCTGGGTCGCGTTGGTCGTGCTGCTTCCGGTTCCGATCCTCTTCCACGGCGCCTTTCGCACCGAATTAATCTCACCTTTCTTGAGTTGGACCCGAGCCGAAATGCTCACCCTGGGACTCCACAACGCCCTGTCCATTCTCATCACAATCCTCGGCATCGCCCAGATCTGCATCCTTGCCGCCAGCGCCCAAGTTCCCACCCGGTTGCGCTGGAAAGAAGAACTGCCCCGTCTGAGCCCGCTGAATCACAAGCTAATGTGGACCTACGGCTCATTTATTGCGTATACAATCCTCTCATTCGGCGTCCTCACCCTCGTCCTCCATCAAGACATCCTGACAGGAACGCGCGCCGGTCTTGCCATCACAACCACCATGTTCCTTTGGTGGGGGTTGCGCCTTTATACCGACCTCTTCTATTTCAAGAGCGCCGACTGGCCCACCGGCCGATTCATGCAAATTGGGCATGTAATGCTCAACTGCCTCTTCACCTTCGTCTTCTTCGGCTATGGATGCGTATTGGGTTTACATTTGTCGAGAATTTTGTAGGGTGAACTGTCAAGTAAGCTATTTCCGCATAATTGAGAAGCTCCGTGCTCAAAAGTGCATCGGATTTCACAATTAGTCTTGATCCTAAAATGGTCCGCCAATGGAAGGCTGGCTACGATTCGCACAATGAATTTGTGTTGCAAGAGCGGCGGATCGCAACTTATCAGGAGCGCATGCTCTCACTCACTGCGACTTGGAGTCAAGAGAATCTACTCGGATTCAAAAGCTCTGACGAAGTGGACCTAACGGTCAATGACATTTGGCAGAAGCTCAAACTTGCCTACTTCAATCGGCTTGCTTCAGACGCCACGGATAAAGTCGACACAACCTAATGTGGCGACTAGGCTGTTCATATTGATCTCGGTAACGATGAACCATTTGAGTTCACAAGTAATTGGAAATAGATGTAGAATCTATATAGGTCGCTCCTCGGAGATGACCTTCAATACATGCAATTAAGACATCAAATGCAGAATCTGTCTTCGCTTCGGTGAACAGTTTCCCTTTCGTCGGCTCGCCGTTTTACGGCGGTCACCTAGGCTCAGTCGGCGTCCTTCGCTTCTCACCAGACGGCTCCCTTTTTGCAAGTGCGGGCACTAACGACGAGACTGTGCGACTTTGGCGAACTGCCACTGGCGAAGTCGTCCAGATTTTTCGCACGGTTACAGAATTCTCTGGAATTAACTCTCTAGTCTTTTCACCCGACGGGAAAGAGCTTTATTGTTGCGACGACGAAGGCTACAAGACTTGGGATATCGAGACCGGCAAACGTGTGGCTTTTCGAAAAGCTTCGAAGTGGAACAACGGAAGGATTTGCCCGAACAGGAGGTTCATCGCAACCACCTCGAGCCACCAAGACAATGCGATCTCAATTCGAGACTTCGACACTTGGAAGATTCGGTTCAAAATGGCCTCTCCTCCCCATGAAAATGTCTGCAATTACACGCCGATTGGATTCTCGGAGGACGGCAACTATTTTCTGGCCGGTGACGGAGAGGTACTTCAAATTCTCAACCTCCAATCCGGAGAATTAGCGGACT